>NZ_LR734881.1 GCF_900010725.2 Planktothrix serta PCC 8927
TCCATTGGGGTCGGTATCATTATTTAAAGGGTTTAAAATAACCGGAGTATCCTGTTGAGTTGTAGCAGTATCGTTGGTTGCTGTTGGGGGTTCATTGGGTGGTGTATTAATATTAACAGTAAGACTACCTGTAGCGGTTAAAGCTCCTCCTGTACCTTGGGCTCCCGTATTACCATCATTGAACGTATAGTTAATAGTAACTGTTTCTGAAGTATCGCCACTATTGGAATAAGCAATTTGTTGTAAAACCGTATCCACTTGAGTTGCTGTCGCATTCGTGAAGGTGAGGAGAAGTTGACCCCCACTATTGTCAGTGACACTTCCTATTACAGTACCATTAAGCGTCAGATTTTCCCCTGGGGTAAGGGCTCCTAATGTGCCACTTTCACTAAAAACATCATTGGAATTAGCTCCACCATTGCGAGTTAAGGTGAGAGTAGATCCAGCATAATTATTAGCAACATCTAATTCTACATCATTGATAATGGCATTGTTATCGAGAACTACCGGATTTCCTCCTAGAGTATAACTGGGATTATTATTGAGGTTATTAATTTCAGGCGCGTCATTAACAGGAGTAACATTAACGGTGAGGATATTGTTACCACTAAAATCAGTTCCATCACTGACTTGGAAGCTAAAATTCGCGTAATTGTCACCATTTGCATTCAGAGGGGAAGCAAAGGTTAATAGACCAATTTCTGTAATAGGAATTATTTGATCAATTGTAACCGCTTGACCACTCAAGTTAAGTATTCCTTGGGTGGGAAGACTGGTAATTTTTACTGTTTGTAAACTATCCCCAGTATTGAGGTCATTAAAGGGGAAATCAGCCGCAACAAAACTATAGGAAGTATCTTCTAAAGTGGTGACATTGCTGTTACTACTGGTGGGAGAAATATTAATAGCACTGGCTAATAATCCTCCGGTAATAACATCTAAACCGCCTAATTCTTGAGTCGTATTTAAGGGAACATCCGATAACCCAATTAAATCCATATCAGCCGTTATATCCGCCGGAAATATAGCATAACCATAGAAAGTTTCCCCAGGGTTAATTCCTAAATCTGCAAAGCTGACATAAACGCCACCAATACTTTGTGTTGTACTGGCGAAAGACCAACGCATTTCCTCCTGTTGAACGTTATCATTGACATCTTTGCGAGTAATTTGGGGAATCACATCTGGAAGTCCAGAATTTCCCCAATCTCCATCACTAATGTTAATTAAACCGCCGAAAACAGTCGGATTATTTTGTTCGTCAATCTCTAAAATCGGAGTGATAATAACGGGGTCATTCAAACCCACACTTCCTCGTTCAACTAATATAAAACCAATGCTATTATTAGCCGTTGGTGAAATCAAGCCTCCGGGTTCAATAAAGTCTATTCTTTCAATATTATTATTGTTGTCATTGGTATTTTCCGCATTAGTAAAAACATTGTCAGTCCCTAAGTTTAGAATAGGAGTTTTTAGAGCAACTTCCATGCTGCTATTATACCCAGAATTTAGATTAATTGTTGTGCCATTTGCCGCTCCATCAAACCAAAGGATATCCCTATTTCCTTGGACTTGAGGGTTATCTTTTCGTTGAATTTCCAGAACGTCTAAATTTTTAATAATTTCATAGGGAATAGTCCCATCATTGGGAGTAACAATATTAAAGGAGTTGAATGTATTGTTGTTTCCAGCATAGTTCATTGTGTAGATTGTATTGGGGTCGTTAGCACCTGGTGCTTCGTAACTAATTTCCCCATTTTCCACAAAAATTCCCGTAAAGTTAATCGCAGGTTCAGATAATATTCCCTTATAATTTGCGATCGCTTCTGCACTCAAACACAATGGAGTTTCAATTTTTCCTATTCTTACATCTAAATTCCAATTTCCTCCTAATGCGGCATTTCCCGTTAAGTCATTAGAGGCGGCGACATCAATTTTAGCCAGGTGAGCTAAGTGATGAATAAAAGATTTACCTACACTCCCCCTAGCAACATTACAACCATATAATAATAAATTAGCATTTTTTGTAAAAGCGGTTTTCCATTGTTGAATTTGAGGTGTATATTGAGTTATAGTATTAACATTTAATTTAGTATTTCCTAATTGTATTTCTGCTGGACTTCCGTGAGAAATAATATGGAGAGATTGAATATTTTTACGGTGAGCCAGAAGAAAAGTTATTTCTTCAATTCCATCTTGCTTGGGAGAAAAAACAATAACTTCTGCGGTTGGTTCAACTTCCTGTAATAAGATTTGATAATCTTCAACACGAGTATCAATAAAAACGATGGCTTTTTTTTGCTGTTGTAATGACATACCGAGATAGTCCTAATTTTAATAAAGGATGAGATTGTAGTTGATTTTTTAGATGCAAATATCGCTGTCACCGAAACCTTTTATCCAGATTTTAGGTTTAGGCTAATCATCTATATTTCAAAGGGAATCCAGAGCTTAAACAGCCTATACAGCTAAGTTTAAGCTGTTCAAATCAATTTCATTGTAGCGAGTGAAATTTCTTTCGTGCTTATACCTAAGATATAGATCTTCAAAAACTCAAACTTTACTATTTTTGTATAATTTTTCAAAATAAATCCTGATTTCCTATGAATATTTTTAAATTTCTGTTCTTGATCTAGTTATAGTGCTATGCACTTTTAGAACAGGAAACAGTTGTTAACTGATCAATTTCTAACCTGATTTAGGACTCTATCCTTTCTATTAATCTGATTAGGTCAAAAGATAATATTCCTATCCTACTTCCAAAACCTTATTTCTTTCCAAAACAGTCAAATTAGGAATAGGTAAAGGTTTTCCGTCTGCTTGATACTCTTCTATTAAAATTTCTAACACTTCTTNCGTAATATTAACAGTTGCGGTGCTAATTCCGCCGTTACCATCATTAACTGTATATTCAAAACTCGCTGGCCCAATATAACCCGGATTTGGAGTAAATACCACTTCTCCATTATCAGGATT
>NZ_LR734882.1:0-25000 GCF_900010725.2 Planktothrix serta PCC 8927
TGCGATCGCTAAACCTTTGATCTGGGGCAAGTTTTAGACAACATTTAAACAGAAAATATCAAAACTGTTGAAATAATCCTCCTTTTCTTTACAGAAAAAGGCTTTTAGAGTTTAGCGATCGCATTTTAGAGCCGACTTTGAAACAGCCCTGCCGGTCGGGGTGGGCTGGCGGCGCGGACAACAATCTGTCACAGTTCAAGGCTAAAACTCCAACCCTGTTGTTTAAACCCTAACGATTGATAGAATTCATGGGCTGCTGTACGTTTTAAATTGGAGGAAAGCATGGCTTTATAACATCCCGCCTCACGGCTGAGTTTAAGGGCTTCCTGCATCATGGCTTTCCCAATTCCTTGATTTCGGTAGGCAGAAGTGACAACAACGGCATCGATAATGGCAGATTTGCTATCATGTAAAATTAGGGGAATAAATAATAAGCTGAATGTACCCACAGGTTCACCGTTGAGCCATGCAATATAAATATTGTAGTTGGGAAATTGTTGAATTTGCTTGAAAATTTGCTCAATGTAGCCTAGAGATAGAGGGGATTCTCCATCAATTTCTGTATATAATTGATTTAACACAGGTAAATCAAGGGATGTTACTCGTTTAATTTCTAATAGCATTGGTATTTCAATCTTAACAAACATTAATTGACTTGAAAATCCGCACAATTACTTGTTTCTAATGAATGAATTGTTGCCAATTTCCCCAGATTAGAGGTTTTCTAAATCTAAGGTTATCATTATTAGAGATTCACTCTCGGAGGAATTTATGTCAGTTTTAGAAGCAACTTGGACAAGTAAATTTATCACCACAAATGGTGTAAAACTCCATTATGTCACCCAAGGGGAAGGGCCCTTAATGGTGCTATTACATGGATTTCCTGAATTTTGGTATTCTTGGCGCTATCAAATCCCCGAATTTGCCCAAGCTTATCAAGTGGTTGCGGTGGATTTAAGAGGCTATAACGAGAGTGAAAAACCGAAAGAATTATCTGCTTATTCTCTGAAGGAATTAGTTTTAGATGTGAAAGGGTTGATTGCAGGATTAGGATATGATGAATGTGTGTTAGTTGGACATGATTGGGGCGGTGCAATTGCTTGGAGTTTTGCTTATACTTATCCCCAAATGTTGAGTAAATTAATTGTATTGAATCTTCCTCATCCCACTAAATTTAAGCAGGGTTTCTGGACGATTGATCAATTACAGAAAAGCTGGTATATCTTTTTCTTTCAACTGCCTTTTTTCCCGGAATTGTGGCTACAAGCGGATGATTATCGTGTTATTGGTGAACTATTTGCTAAAATGGCAATCGATAAAAATACCTTTAGCCAAGCGGACTTAGATATTTATAAAGATGCCGCCGCTAAACGGGGAGCTTTAACCGCAATGGTGAATTATTATCGTAATCTTTTTCCCAGTTTTTTGACCACTCAAAAAACCCAAGGTTTATTAAATGTACCTACGTTAATGATTTGGGGAGAAAATGATCTCGCATTAGGTCAAGAATTAACCTATGGAACAGAAGAATATGTTCGAGATTTTCAAATTCGATATATTCCTAATTGTAGCCATTGGGTACAACAAGAACGCCCTGAATTAGTTAATCAATATATGTGGGAATTTTTGAATGCAGAGCCGATAGAAGAATGAGGAGAAGCAGGGGAGAAGGGGAGACGTGCTATGGGGGGTCTGCACCAGTCACCAGTCACCAGTCAACAGTCAACAGTCAACAGTCACCAGTCAACAGTCAACCGTCAACAGTCAACCGTCAACAATTAATATCAAGAAACTTTAACATCCACTTGAAGATGTCAAAAGTTTCTGTAACAATAAATACAGAAGCGAAAATATTTATAGGGGTAGTCCTGGGTAACAAACCTAATCTTGAGGATAGGCAGAAACCAGGGGGGATTGCTTTTTTGTTCAGTTTCAGCACGATGGAAACAGAGTTGATACTCACTCTCAGGAGTGTCAGGACTGTCCTTGGTGTCTGAACCCTCTTAAGGTGGAGTGTTTTTTATGAAAACTCAATGGCAAATTTATCGACAATTAGAGTTAATTCCTGATACCGTTTTATTACCTTCACCGGAAAAAGGAACATCAACGTTCTATAAAGGTGGACTGTGGCGAGGGTTGGTCAGCTATTGTACTCAAAATTTATCTGATCAACAAAAAATAAACCATCTCAAAACCTGTTTTCAACTTAACTATTCCGACCCTGATTTAACAGAAAAATTTAATTTTTTTCAAACGATTTGGCGAGTTTTAAATCAACCGATTAAACTGTCTCCGTTTTTCACTCAATCAGAACCTTATGTCTGGACAAGTTCTAATTCTTTAGGTCATATCCAATGGCATATTTATGATCCCAAAAATGGACAAACCTATGATTTAAACTCGGAAGAAGATGTTTTAGGTTGGTTAGAAAAACGGGAGCCTAATTAGGGAAGTTGACGATTTACGGTTAGCGGTTGATGTTAAAACCTAACGAGGTTTAATTCTTCTTAAGGATTGAATTGTATTAACAGTATGGTCTGCAACTTGTTTAATTTCTGCTTCTGTTGTGAACCGACCCAGACCAAAACGAATCGAAGCATAGGCTAAATTATCGGGATGACCTAATGCTTTTAAAACGTGAGAGGGTTCAATTTTTGTGGAGGTACAAGCGGAACCGGAAGACACTGCCATAATGGGTTGTAATCCTAATAATAAAGCTTGACCATCAACCCCTTCAATACTAATGTTTAAATTTCCGGCTAACCGTTGTTGCGGATGACCGTTTAAATAGATTCCTTCTAGGGTTGATAATTTTTGCCAAAGGGTTTCTCGTAATTGTATTAACCGTTGAGTTTCTGTTAACATTTGGGATAAGGAAAGTTCAATGGCTTTAGCAAATCCGACAATTTGAGGGGTGGGTAATGTTCCCGAACGCATTCCTCGTTCATGGCCGCCGCCGTGAAGTTGGGCTGCTAATTTTACTCTAGGGTGGCGACGCCGAACATACAACGCCCCGATGCCTTTTGGCCCATAAATTTTATGAGCCGTTAAAGACATTAAATCAATATTCATTTGTTGAACATCCAGAGGAATTTTACCAATAGCTTGAGCCGCATCTGTATGAAATAAAATTGAATGTTGATGACAAAGTTCTCCGATTTCTGCTAAGGGTTGAAGTACCCCAATTTCGTTATTGGCTGCCATAATAGAAACTAAAATAGTATCAGGACGAATGGCTATTTTAAGTTCGGCTAAATCCACAATTCCATCCGGTTGAACAGGAAGATAAGTAATTTCAAACCCCAACGTTTCTAAATAATGACAGGGATCGAGAATTGCGTTATGTTCAGTCAGAACTGTAATAATATGTCTACCTTTATTAAAATAAGCTTCAGCAACTCCTTTGATGGCTAAATTATTGGCTTCCGTGGCTCCACTGGTAAAAATAATTTCTTCTGGAGTGGCGTTAATCCCATTGGCAATAATTTCTCTGGCTTGCTTAATAGCGGCTTCAGCTTCCCAACCGTAAAGATGATTAATACTAGCAGCATTGCCAAAGTGTTCCGTAAAATAGGGAAGCAGAGTTGCTAAAACTTGAGGATCAAGGGGGGTTGTGGCGTTACAATCGAGATAAATTGGACGGGGAGACATGACAATTTTCAAGAATAAGGGATCAGTTTTAATGCTGTAATGTTTAAATTAAGTTTAACATAAATTTTAAATCAATTTTGATTTTTGATCACTCAAAAACCGTTTATATCCTATAATAGATAATAAAGTGGTATTGATGGCTAATAATTATATGACCGAACCCAAAAACGCTTTAAATCTGTTTCGGACTGCTTATGAACATCGGTATACTTGGGATGCTAACTTTCCCGGTTATCGTGCCGATATTGAACTCAAACAGGGAGATGAAGTCTACCTAGGTCATATTCAGATTCACCCTGATTTGAGTGTAGAAGTCACTGGAATTGCAGATGAAGACGTTAAGCAAAGCGTCTATACCCAACTCCGGGATATTATTACCCATCGCAAACGAAATTCCTTTGAACAAGCGCATGGAAAAAATAAATTTAGTTTAGGGAAAACCGATGATTCGGGGGCGATAGAAATTCTGGTTGAAGGTGATGCAATGGGGTCGAACTATTCGGTTCGGGGTGATGAAATTTGCCGCGTTAGTCGTGTGATGGGTCGGATGGGATTTGTGATTAACACCCACGAAAGTTTAGACACTGATCAAGGTTACATTGCCAGCCGTTATGATGTGGTATTCCGTAACCCTCAAACTCAAGAAATTATTCGAGAACTGGAGTTTGAAGATACCTTTGAAAAATTCGGGAACTATTACATTATGACTCGCCAAGTTATTCACTCCAAAGAAGCGGATAAGCTGATGACAACGGAGTTTAACTATTCCCAAGTCAAATTGCTTGAACCTGTTGCGGTTTAATCGAGATCATTGATTGATCCTATCGGATTAATTTATGATTTCAATCCCCTGCAAAGAACGCTAGAATTAAACTATCCAAAGACTATTTCTGCACAATTCACTGAAGGTAAACTATGACAACATTAGCACTCACTGAAGATAACGTAGAGACAGTTTTAGACGAATTACGCCCTTATCTGATGGCGGATGGGGGAAATGTGGAAATCGTTGAAATCGATGGCCCGATTGTTCAACTTCGATTACAAGGCGCCTGTGGGTCTTGTCCGAGTTCGACTATGACCTTAAAAATGGGAATTGAACGTCGTTTACGCGAAAGAATTCCTGAAATTTCTGAAGTTGTAGCCGTTGCTTAGGAGGTTGCATCCCTAACCCTATGTTCAAAGTTCAAGAATTAAAAATCCTGAACTTTGAACAAACTTTAACCTGATAGAAACCTAGATTTTCTTATCCTTATCCCCTAGCCTATGCCCTTTTCATGCGTGTTTTATTAGTAGAAGATGATCAGAATCTAGCTGAGATCTTGGTGGAGGCTTTAGTTCACCAAAGCTACACTGTGGATGTGGTGATGGATGGAATTTCGGGGTGGGAACAGGCACAACGATTAAGTTATGATTTAATGATTTTAGATGTGGGATTACCGCAGTTAGATGGGATTAGTTTGTGTCAAAAATTGCGATCGCAAAATATTACTACCCCGATTCTTCTGTTAACCGCTTATAATCATCGAGAAGATAAAGTAAAAGGCTTTGATGCGGGGGCTGATGATTATGTCGTTAAACCCTTTGATATTCAGGAATTATTGGCTAGAATTCGAGCGATATTACGCCGAAGGGAACATCCAACCTCTATCACTTTAGAATGGGAACATCTTTGTCTAAATCCGAATACCTGCGAAGTGACTTATCAGGGAAAAAAGCTAAATTTAACCCCGAAAGAATATGGATTATTAGAGCTATTTCTTAAACATCGTCAACGAGTTTTTAGTTTAGATGTAATTTTAGAACAACTCTGGACATTTGAAGAACCTCCAACCGAAAATACGGTGCGGGCGCATATTAAAGGATTAAGAAATAAACTGAAAGTCGCCGGAGCACCGGGAGATTTAATTGAAACCGTTTATGGTTTAGGCTATCGTCTCAAACAAGATTCTCCCCCCAAACCAGAACCGAAAAAAAATCCCATAAAACAGACTAAAAATAAACCAGAATTCAATCAAGCTCTGGTAAAAATTTGGGAACGCTATCAAACAAAAATAGGCGATCGCATTACCTTATTAGAAGAATTTACCCTCGCTATCAAAGCGGGAAAACAAGATGAAACCCTCCGGCTACAAGCCCAACAAGAAGCCCATAAACTCGCTGGATCTTTAGGAACATTTGGTTTAGGACGAGGTTCCGTTTTAGCCAGAGAAATCGAACAATTATGTCAAAATTCAAGCTGGAATTCCGAAGAAATTACCCAGGTTCAGCAATTAGTCTGTAAACTGCGAGCCGAAGTTGAACATAACTCCCCCCATTCTCCGCCTCATCTTGTCTCAAAAAAACAACTTCATCCTCAATCTTTAGCGATCAAATCTAATCATAAAATTTGGATTATTAGTCAAGATCAACTATTAATTCAGTCCGTACAAACAGCCGCTTTAAACTTAGGAATTGACACCCAAACTTTGACCGATTTATCGATTATAACTGAAATAAAATCCCTATCTCTGAGCGAACAAAATTCTCCCCTTGTATTTTTAGATTTTGATTTTTATTGTTCCTATAATTTATTAACCCAACTCACTCAGCAAACCCCCTCTATTCCCGTAATTGTTTTAACAGAAGAAAAAAACTTTACTCAACGGGTTAAAGTTGCTCAATCTGGCGGACAAGCATTTTTACAAAAGCCCGTGACTTCAGAACAAATCATTAAAGTCATGATGGATGTCTTACATCAAAGCTGTACATTAAATGCAAAAGTCCTGATTGTTGATGATGATTCCCAGATTCTCGAAACATTTCAAGCCCTACTTGAACCTTGGGGAATTCAAACTTTTACAGTAGAAGATCCTCGACATTTTTGGGAAATTCTCGAAGCAGCAACCCCAGATTTATTAATTTTAGATATTGAAATGCCTTATTTAGATGGCATTGAACTGTGTCAAGTTGTTCGGGCTGATTCCCGTTGGAAAAGTTTACCGATTATGTTTCTTACCGCCCACACAAATCGAGAAATACAACATCAAGTTTTTATGGTGGGTGCCGATGATTATTTAACAAAAACTACAGAAGCTTCTATTTTGGTGAATCGAATTTTAAATCGATTAAGGCGAACTCAAAGCTTGCGAGAATCTTCAGCAAAATTTTGATGGTCTATTCCCCCTTCTAATTGCTTTTTTGAAGTGATCATTAAAATCTATAAAACCCTTAAAATTTTATGAAAATGATTAATCAAAATTCCCAAACTGAAACTCAATTTATTGCTTCCTTACAAGCGGTTAATCAACGATTAATTCAAGAAATTCAAGAACGACAACGGGTTGAAGAAGCCTTACGAGAAAGTTCAGAACGCTTGAAAACCTTAATTAACGCCATGCCCGATTTAGTCTGTTTTAAAGATGGTTCAGGACGTTGGTTAGAAGCCAATCAAGCCATATTAGAACTATTTCAACTCAATACCTTAGATTATCAAGGAAAATCGGATACTGAATTAGCTGAATTAGTCGAACAAGTTCATGGCACTACTCTTTATCGAAATGCCTTAATCGCCTGTCAACAATCCGATGAACAAGCTTGGAAGACAAAACAGCTTTCTCAACAGGAAGAAATTATCCCAACTTCAGATGGAACCTTGAAAGTTTTTGATGTGATTAAAGTTCCTTTATTTAATCCCAATGGAGAACGCAAAGGATTAGTAATATTAGGACGAGATATTACAGAACGCCAAAAAACAGAAGATGCTTATAAACGATTGGCTGCGATTGTGGAATCCTCCGAAGATGGAATTATGGGCAAAACCATAGAAGGAAAAATTATGAGTTGGAATCAAGGGGCTGAACAAATTTATGGCTATTCCGAAGCCGAAGTTAAAGGTCGTTTATTTAGCTTTTTAACATTACCCGAAAGATTTAAAGAAATGCCCCAAATTTTAGCCAGTATTCAATCGGGGGGCAGTATTGATCATTATGAAACCGTTCATATTCGCAAAGATGGACAGCATATTGATGTATCCTTAACGATTTCTCCGATTAAAGATGCTCAGGGAAATATTACCGGACTTTCTACAATTTCCCGTGATATTAGTTATCGGAAAAGAATCGAAAAAACCTTAGAACAACTGCGTCATCAAAATGAATTGATTTTAGATTCAGCCGGAGAAGGAATTTGTGGTTTAAACCGAGAAGGAAAAATTACCTTTGCTAATCCAGCAGCCACTAGAATGACCGGATATACAGTGCGAGAACTACTGATGAGTGATTGGCACAAAATCACTGAAAAGGGGATTAATGTTTCCCCAATACCCTCCCAGACTTGGCAACAAAAACCGATTTCTGTCCCTCATAAAAACCCGGATCATCAACAAGATTCTCAGATTTTTGCTACCTTAAAAGATGGTCAAGTTCGTCATGTCACTGATGAAGTCTTTTGGCGACAGGATGGAACTTTTTTTCCCATCGAATATGTGAGCACTCCTATTGAAAATCAAGGGGAAATTATTGGGGCTGTGGTCACATTTAAAGATATTACAGAACGGCAAGCTATGGAGAAAATGAAAGATGAATTTATCTCTGTTGTTAGCCACGAACTCCGTACCCCGTTAACCTCAATTCATGGAGCATTAGGATTATTAGCCAGTGGATTATTAGATACTCAACCTGAACGGGCTAAACGAATGCTAGAAATTGCCGTTACCAATACAACGCGCTTAGTTCGTTTAATTAATGATATTCTCGATTTAGAACGGATGCAAGCCGGACAAATTACCCTCGATAAAAAAGCTTGTAATTTAGCCGATTTAATGCTTCAAGCCACTAATGAAATGATGGGAATAGCCGAAAAAACAGGGGTGAAGATATTAATGAAACCCCTAGACGTTCGAGTATGGGCAGCACCGGATCGAATTATTCAAATGTTAACGAATTTATTAAGTAATGCCATTCGATTTTCTAGCGTAGAAAGTTGTGTTTGGTTTAATGCCACCCGATCGCCTTCTTCCTTAGAAGTTTTGATTACTGTTCAAGACCAAGGACGAGGAATTCCTGCTGATAAACTCGAAACAATTTTTGGCCGTTTTCAACAGGTAGATGCGTCCGACTCCCGCCAAAAGGGAGGAACTGGACTCGGACTCGCCATTTGTCGTACTATTGTACAGCAACATAGCGGTCATATTTGGGCCGAGAGTACACTGGGAGAAGGAAGCACTTTCTTTGTGCGTTTACCTGTTTTGGCGGAAGCAGGAGAAGACCCTCACCCTTCTGTCATTGAAATTAATTCAATCTGACATTTATTAACCTTTTTCAAAAATTTCTACTTCCTATTTAACCTTAATAAAATGACAACAAAACGGATTTTATTGATTGATGATGAAGACGATATTCGAGAAATTGCCCAACTCAGTTTAGAAATGATTGCAGGTTGGCAGGTTTTTTTAGCAAATTCGGGACGCAAAGGCATTCAAACTGCCCAAAACCAACAACCGGATGCGATTCTTTTGGATGTGATGATGCCGGAATTAGATGGGTTAGCAACCTTTCAATCTTTACAAGCTGACCCCATAACTCAGGAAATTCCGGTTATTTTACTCACCGCTAAAGTTCAATCCTCTGACCAACGCAAATTCGCTTTATTAGGGGTGAGGGGTTTAATTACTAAACCCTTTGAACCTTTGACTTTAGCCGAACAAGTTGCTAAAATTTTGGGATGGAATTTCACTTAAAGGTTTTCAAGCCCATCTTCGCTGCAAACCATTAACTTTTGTAAAAAAACACGAACTTCTATCACTATTTCTACGGTCTTCACAAGATCTTCATATTTTGCTTCTATCTTAAAGAGTATAGTCCACCTGCTAACAGGAGACTATATGAAACTCACCTAGGAGGTGGAGACCATGCCCTCAGTCTATATCATGCTTCTGACCTTTGCTTTGGCTTCCATCTGGATTTATACACAAACCTCTAACGATATTCCCTTTGTGTTAGCGGGAGTTAGTGGCCTTGTCTGCTTAATTTGGGGTTTTGCATTTGCACATTGGAGCATTCAACTACTAATTGTACTGGGGTTGTGGCGTTTGTACAAATTTTATATGCCGGAAGAAATCAACTTGGGTTAATGTTGATTCCCTCTCTAATTATTGATTGACTTTGAATAACAAAAATCCCCCAAACACTACAAATTTGAGGGATTCTTGCTTTTTAGGGGATTGTTACTCAAAGGATTCTCAGGTTAACGCCCAGAATCTTTGAGTGTTTTGAGAAGAATTAGAAAAATTACATTAAGCCGAGTTGAGACAGAATTCCTTGACCCGTCAGGAGTTCCGTCGCTAAACCGATGGCGAATCCTAACATCGCTAAACGGCCATTCCAAGTTTCCGCGAAGTCTGTAAACCCAAACTTGGTGTCTTTGCTTTCCATAATTAATAACTCTCCTGTGTGCTTGAGTCAACTACATAAAAGTTAACACAACTTTCCCAAGTTTGCAACTTTTAGTTAAGAAAGCTTGACAAATCCCCAAAACTCTGTTCTCCCGTAGGGTGCGTAAGCAACGCGCACGCACCTGACTGAAGTTCTCCCGTAGGGTGCGTAAGCAACGCGCACGCACCTGACCCAACTACAAGATCAAGGTTGCAGATTTCTTCGCATTATGCTAAGATCATTTAAAAAATGTTAATTTCTAATGATTACATTAAATTACTCACAAGTTTTCCTCCGCGCCCTATAACATCTGAGGAAGAATTAGAATTGACTCAAACTAGGATTGATCAATTATTAGATCAGGGGAAACTGAGTCAAGATGAAAAAGACTATTTGAATGTGTTAGGCGCTTTAGTTTATGAATATGAACAACAGCAAGAACCTATTCCTGATATTTATGGAGTAGAATTGCTCAAAAGTTTAATCGAAGATAATGGTTTACGTCAAAAAGACTTAGTTTCGATTTTTAAAACTGAATCTATCGTCTCGGATATTCTCAACGGAAAACGAGAACTCACGAAACGACATATTGAAGAATTAGCTCAATTTTTTCATGTTTCTCCTGCGGTTTTCTTTCCTATAAATTAAATGAAAAAAATGAACTCTCAATATAGTATTTTAATTCAATGGTCAGATGAAGATCAAAAATATGTGGTGAGTTTACCTGAATTTGGGCCTTATGCTCATACTCACGGGGAAACCTACGAAGAAGCCTTAAAAAGTGGTCAAGAAGTATTAGAACTTTTAATTGAAGATTATCAGGCGAGAGGAAAAGAACTTCCTAAGCCTTTAACAATTCCAGTCTAGTTGATCTTCATAAATCAGTTTATTAGTTAGGGATTTTAACCATAAAAATCTTCATCTAAAATTTGCTCAATTGAAAACGGACAAATTTGAGGATATTCTTCTTGATTAGGAATACGAACCCCAAATTGAGCGCGTTTTCCTTCTTTAATTGCTAACCGACGACCATCAACATAAGCCGTTTCCAGGGCAGTTTTTAAATAAGATTTTAAAGAAGGAGTTTGTTGCAGTTGCTTTTGAACACGCTGACGATGTTCATCAACGGAATTATACCAACTTCCTTTGATCATTTCTGGCGCATCTTTTTGCACCCTTAACTTTAGTAAATGCGCCAGCAAAACCATCAAATTACTTTCCAGGCGATTTTTTTCCGATTTTCCCAACTCGGTTAACTCCTCAACTAAATGTTCCATATCCACAGCAGCAAAATCGCCTTGTTGTAACTGTTCAATTGTTTGCTGAAGCCAAAGTTGAAAATCTTTTTCATAGAGATATTTAAGCATTTTTCCAACCCTTTAAAGTTAATTCAAGAACCCATGACAGCAGGCGGTTGACGGATGATTGAACTCATTGTCCCCCAAATGTGTAAAAATCAAGTACGGTAATATTGGAAATTGAGAGTAAACTGTGAGTTCAACTGTCGCACTGCCAACAGATACACAAACAACGGTCAATCTGTCTCGTCGTCCTGTTTTTCCCTTCACCGCAATTGTCGGCCAGGAAGAAATGAAACTGGCTCTGATTTTAAATATTATCGATCCTAAGATCGGTGGTGTGATGATTATGGGCGATCGCGGTACGGGAAAATCAACGACGATCCGCGCCTTAGCTGACCTACTCCCGGAAATTGAAGTCATCGCCGATGACCCCTTTAATAGTCATCCCACCGATGCGGAAATGATGAGTGATAGCGTCCGAGAACGTCTGAGTCAACATCAACAGGTTCCCGTGTCCCGCAAAAAAGTGCCTATGGTAGATCTACCGTTGGGGGCCACAGAGGATCGGGTTTGCGGTACGATTGATATTGAAAAAGCCTTATCGGAAGGGGTAAAAGCCTTTGAACCGGGACTTTTAGCCAAAGCAAACCGGGGGATTTTATATGTAGATGAGGTCAACCTCCTCGATGATCACTTGGTTGATGTGTTATTAGACTCGGCGGCCAGTGGTTGGAACACCGTTGAACGGGAGGGAATTTCAATTCGTCACCCCGCACGGTTTGTGTTAGTGGGTTCTGGAAACCCCGAAGAAGGGGAATTAAGACCGCAATTATTAGATCGGTTTGGAATGCACGCCGAAATTAGAACCGTCAAAGAGCCGAATTTGCGAGTTAAAATTGTTGAAGAACGGACTTCTTTTGATCAAAATCCTGAAGTTTTTTTAGAAAAGCATATTAATGATCAACATCAATTACAACATAAAATTGTAGAGGCTCAAACCCTGCTTTCTTCTGTAGAAATTGATTATGATTTGAGGGTAAAAATTTCTCAAGTTTGTTCAGAATTAGATGTAGATGGTTTACGGGGAGATATTGTTAGTAACCGAGCCTCCAAAGCCTTAGCCGCATTAGAAGGACGAACAGAAGTAACTATTGATGATATTCAACGGGTAATTACCTTATGTTTACGTCACCGTTTGCGGAAAGATCCGTTAGAAACAATTGATTCTGGTTTTAAAGTGCAGAAGGTTTTCCGTCAAGTATTTGGTTTACCTGAAGAATAGTAATCGTAGGGGCGGGGTTCTCCCGCCCTTACTGACTGAAGAATAGTAATCGTAGGGGCGGGGTTCTCCCACCCTTACTGACTGAAGAATAGTNTCCCCGCCCTTATTAAGACAGGAATCATCAGGTCAGAAGACGCAAAATAGGAGGCAATCATCAAAATTTAATCATTATTATTAACAGCTATAACGATTAACTTCTTTACTGATAACGGAAGATGGGCGGGAGAACCCCGCCCCTACGGAAGATGGGCGGGAGAACCCCGCCCCTACGGATAACTGATTACTGTTGGTGCGTGCGCGGAGCTTACGCACCCTACATTTTATGAAAAAAATAATTTTAGGGTTTGATCCGGGTTTGGCAACATTAGGATTTGGAGCAATTGAGTGTGAAGTTGATGATAAAACTCAGGAACAAGAAGCGGTTTCTATGATTGATTTTGGGGTAATTAAAACACCAGCAAAAACGGAATTAGGGAAGCGGTTATGTATTATTTATGATGATGTTAACCAGTTATTAACCCATATTAAACCCGATTTGGCTATTGTGGAGAAACTGTTTTTTTATCGGATGGGAAATACGATTGCGCTTGCTCAAGCCAAAGGAGTGTTATTATTAGTCTTAGCTCAACACCAGATTCCGTTAGTCGAGTTTACTCCCGGTCAAGTTAAAAAGGCGTTGACGGGACATGGCAATGCGGATAAATATCAAGTTCAGCAAGCGGTTGCACGGGAATTGAATTTAACAGAAATTCCTAAACCTGATGATGCTGCGGATGCTTTAGCCGTTGCATTAACCGCTTGGTTTGATCCTGATATTATGTTTCAATATCAGTTATAGCAGTCGCGCAAACACGGTTAGGACAAAGATTAATGCTGAAAGCTAGGCTTATGTCCCTCTTTTTCTTTCTGTTTCCTGTTCCCAGATCCGATGTTCTCTACTATAATTCCCTGAAGTTTAACTGATTATTTATGATTATTCTAACTTCTCAAGAAATTGCTCAATTTCGCTCGCAACTGGCTGAATATTCCGTTGCTTTGGAAGCTTTAGATCAAATTGAAGATTGTGAAGGAGATCTCGAAGATGCGGCAATAGATATGGCAATTCGTGTGGGTCAATCACCCGATACTTCGGAAAATTGGTTAGATGGTTTAGCGAAACGATATCGCGTGAGTTTGTGTAATAAAGACTTCCGAGAAGAATTAATTCAAGGCAATATTAAAGCGATGGTAGAAGCTTTAATTGCAGAAAATCAATGCCCTGCATTATTAATTACTCCCGTTGTTCTTTATGCAGTAAAATCTGGAATTAATCAATTTTGTGAACCTTTAGAATATAAATTCTAATATCCCAGGGTGACGGGATGGTAACGTCCGCACCCGATTGATTCTAAAATTAAGGATATTGACTCAAAATCAGCAGAGTCTATTTTTTGAAATAAGGGAAACAGGCAAAAATATTAATAAACCCTGACGAAGTTAGATATTCGGTAACACAATAACCCCGAAAACGGAAATTTTAGCCTAAAATTGAGAATCAAATACCAACCGAATTCAGGAGTGATTTGTGAGTCCAGAAACCTTAGTCAAAGAAATCCCTGTTAGCAGTAATTTTAGTATTGATGACTTTAATTCTCAGGTCATGAATACCTACGCCCGTTTCCCCATTGCTTTAGAGCGGGGAGAAGGGTGTCGTGTTTGGGATACGAATGGCAAAGAATACTTAGATTTTGTCGCCGGAATTGCAACTTGTACCCTGGGACACGCCCATCCTGCCTTAATTGAAGCGGTGACAAAACAAATTAAAACCTTGCACCATGTTTCTAATTTATATTATATTCCCGTGCAAGGAGAATTAGCCAAATGGTTAACCGATCATTCCTGTGCAGATAAAGCATTTTTCTGTAATTCTGGAGCGGAAGCCAACGAAGGCGCGATTAAATTAGCTCGGAAATATGCCCATGAGAAATTAAATATTGAAGACCCAGTTATTATCACCGCCCATGCAAGTTTTCATGGTCGGACTTTAGCTACAATTACAGCAACAGGACAACCGAAATATCAAAAAGGTTTTAGTCCTTTAGTTCCAGGGTTTGTTTATGTTCCTTATAATGATATTGAAGCTTTAGAATCAACAATTGCTGATGTCGATAAAGATGGGCGACGGGTAGCCGCGATTATGTTAGAAGCCCTGCAAGGAGAAGGCGGTGTGCGTCCTGGAGATCTTGCATATTTCCAAAAAATTCGTCAAATTTGCGATCAAAAAGGCATCCTTTTAATCTTAGATGAAGTGCAAGTTGGCATGGGTCGTAGTGGCAAATTATGGGGGTATGAAAACTTAGGAATTGAACCCGATATTTTCACTTCAGCTAAGGGTTTAGGGGGTGGAATTCCCATTGGGGCGATGATGTGTAAAGCGTTTTGTGATGTTTTTGAACCCGCAAGTCATGCGTCTACCTTTGGCGGAAATCCTTTTGTTTGTGCGGTGGCGTTGGCAGTTTGTCAAACGTTAGAACGAGAAAATATTCTGGAAAATGTACAAAAACGGGGTGAACAACTTCGCAGCAAATTAACAGAAATTGCTCAAAAATATCCTAATTTAATTGCGGAAGTCCGAGGATGGGGTTTAATTAATGGTTTGGAATTAAAAGCTGATGTAGAATTAACTTCTCCAGAGGTGGTAAAAGTAGCAATGGAAGCCGGGTTATTATTAGTTCCGGCTGGCCCCAAAGTCTTGCGTTTTGTTCCCCCATTAATTGTGACGGAGGAGGAAGTTAATACAGCCTTAAAAGCGGTTGAAAATGCCTTAGAACAGTTAACAGCTTAATTGTAAAATTCCCTATTCTTTTTTCTGGAATCGAAAAAGAGTAGGGAATATTTTAGGGTTAATATAGTAATATTTGCTCTTTCCTGAATGTTATCAAGATCTTCTGGGGCGATCATATAGCAATCCCAAATAGGTTATAATAAGAAATTAGAGTTTAAAATTTAGCTAAAAGATAGCAATCCCTGCTAAAATTTTTACTAAACTTAAATGGGGTCACAATTTCATTAAGTTAATTATGGCTTACAATGATTTTACTTTAAAACAGTTGCAAAAACAATTTAATCTTAAAATTGAAGATCAAGTTGATTTATTTACGAATATTAATCCTGTTAGTCCTACTAAGCTCCTGCAAACGATTATTGAAGAGAATTTACCCTTGGCGATCGCCATTAGCACTGAAAAAGCTCGATCTGAATTGTTAATTATGCCCATCTTATTAGAGGTAAGGCGACAATTAAATAAAACCATTAGTTTATTTTCTGGTACAGAATTTAACGTTGATCCAAGTCAAGGATTAAATGGATATTGTGATTTTATTTTAACCCTTTCTCCTCAACAAATTACAATTAACTCGCCTATTATTACTATTATAGAAGCTAAAAATGAAAATATTAAATCCGGTTTAGGGCAATGTGCATCAGCCATGATAGCAGCCCAACTGTTCAACCAACAAGAAAATAATTTAATTCCCACTCTATATGGATCTGTCACAACAGGAACAGATTGGAAGTTTTTAACATTAGAAGAAAATCGTTTAAAAATTGATCGTCTTGATTATTATATTAATGATTTAAACAAAATTATAGGAATTTTAATTCATGCGATTAAAAGTTCTAGCTTGGCTGAATAATTAATTTATTGTTATACTCAATTGATGGAGGTAAACCCACAATGACCACAACAACGTTACTTTTACCTGAACAACGCACCCTTTTAAAACAAGTCAGTTGGAAAACGTTTATTAATTTATTAAACGATTTAGGAGATAATCGTTCGGCTCGTTTATATTATGATCAGGGAGTATTAGAGATTATGACCCCATTAGGAGAACATGAAAATAATAATCGGTTTATTGATGATTTAATTCGGGCTATAGCTGATGAATTAAACCTAAATCTCAAAAAAATGGGGTCTTTAACATTAAAACGAGAAGAACTTTTAAAAGGTGCAGAACCCGATTCTTGTTATTATTTAGAAAATGAACCGTTAGTTAGACATAAACAAAATATTGATTTAGAATCAGACCCGCCTCCTGATTTAGTTTTAGAAATTGATATCACTAGCAGTTCTTTAGATAAACGTCCGATTTATGCGGCTTTTGGTGTTCCTGAACTCTGGCGTTATAACGGGAGAAAATTAGAAGTATTTATTTTAGATAAAACAACTCAATCTTATCATAAATTAACTCAAAGTTCACATTTTCCTTGGCTACCTTTAGAACTCATTCCTCAATATATTCGTCAAAATTTAATCGATGGAGAAACTGCAACATTAAAAGCCTTTAGACGTTTTGTTAGACAGTTCATTCCTTCTTGAATAAGTAAGGTTAAATACCCTAACAATAGCAACATATTGAATTTTTGTATAAGTTTCCTTATTCAGCTTGACCGATTAAAATAAAACCAGCCCAATCTTGAGGATTTGGATAATTTTTCATCGTGATTAACATCGCTTGACGCAAAGCTTGGGCTTTATCATTAGTTTGTTGAAGTTGCTGATAAAATGTTTGCATCAGTTCAGCAGTTTGAGTATCAGGAACTTTCCAAAGAGAAACAATTAAACTCGGAATACCAGCCGCTATTAAGGAACGAGATAAGCCTAAAATTCCATCACTGGTAATGGTTCCTGCTCCTGTATTACAAGCACTTAAAACCACTAAATCAGCCGTTAAATTTAAGCGCAGAATTTCCTCAGAGGTGAGTAACCCATCATCGGAAGCCGAGGGAGAAAGAGCGATCGCACCGGGAATTCCAGACTCGGTTAAATCACTCAAAATTCCGTGAGTGGCGAGATGAATATAACGGGCATTTTCTATCCGTTGAATCACGTTAGATTCGGTTGCTTTTTCACCTAATAACGGTTCAGTTTGAAGCAGTTTAGCAATGGCGATCGCTTCTTTTTCACTAGCGGGAAGCGGTTGTAAAAATTGGGGTTCTTCACCAGGTAATAAAGCTACTTTAGGCATTTTGGGATTCCCCAAAACTAAGGCTATATTCCCCCCATTTCTGGGCTGTTGTTTTTGTTGATCTGCGGTTAATTGTAACAGTTGAATGGACGGAGAAGTTAAAATCGTATGCTTTTGAATTAGATAATTTCCCTGTTCATCTACTAAAGCCGGAAAGGGAACTAATAATAAGTCTTGATGGGGAATAAAAATGATCCGATCTTGGGGATTTTTAGGTAATAAATCTGCTATAGGTTCAATTAAAAGCTGATACAGTTTATTTAATTGTTTATTTGTCACATTATCTGCTGTTAGTGCTGAAATTTCTGAATCTAGGTTAGCACGATTTCCCCGAATTAGCTCATTTAAAGAAGGGAGCGGTGGCAGTTCTTCGGGACTTAACATCGGAACAAGGTTATCTGTCTTTAAATCCGTTAAATCAACAGACCGAAACTGCACCGCACCATCGGGTTTTATCACCCAAATTAATAAGGTAGAATTTTGCTTAAATTGATCAACAATAACCGAATATTCAACTAACGTCGCGTTTTGTAGTTTAGCAATTTTTTGAACATCCGAAAAGTTAGGCGATTTTATAGAAATAGACGTTAATTTTTCCGGTGATATCTTTTGCGCTACTAACTCAACAAACGCTCTAGCTCGACCTCGCTCAGAAACTTCTAAAGCTTTTTCGATTTGTTTTTGCTCAATTAATACCTGTTGCAAAACGCCATAACTTTTCGATAAGGTTTCAAAGAAAGAGACTTTATTAGCATCACTTAACCCAGGACGTAAAGACTCAACAATCTCAATGGCAGAATAAAGGGTTTGAGTGGCTTCAGCCAGTTTTACGACTTCAAACTCAGCGACACCTAAATTAATTAATGTTACCGCTTCACCCCGTTTATCTTGGATTTTTCGGCGCATTTCTAAGGCTTTTTGATAGAACTCAAACGCTTGAGGATACTGATTCTGAATGCGATAAATATAACCAATATTATTCAAAGCTTGCCCAACCGCTTCTAAATCTCCCACTTTTTCCATCATCGGCAAGCCTTCTTGATATAAAATAAAGGCTTTTTCATAATCTTTAAAACGTTCATAAACTGCCCCTAAATTAATCGTTAATTGACCAATACCTTGAGTATCCTGTTCTTGTTTGGCTAATTTTAAGGATTGCTCAAAAGCAAGTTTTGCTTGTTCATATTCCCCTAAAGAAATATAAGCTGACCCGATATTATTAAAAAGAATTCCTTCCGTCCGAGCATCATCTAAGGTTTTAATAACCGTTAAGGCTTGTTGAAAGTAAGATAATGAGTTTCGATGCTGTCCTAAAGCTTGATAAATCGCACCTAAATTTGATAATATATTAACTTCTCCCGACGTTTCGCCCAATTTCTGAACTAATTTTAAAGCTTGTTCAAATCCTTGAATTGCTTGGGGATATTGACCCAAACTTAGATAAGCGCTGGCTTGATTATTTAACGCTACACTAATGCCTTGTTCATCGTTTAATTGTTGATAAATTTTTAAGGCTTTTGTTGCTAACTGAAGGGCAAGTTTGGCGTTGCCTTGATTGCGGTAAACTAAGGCTAAATCATTTAAAGCTGTTGCTTCTAAAAATTGATTGTTTTGTTGTTGTGCGATCGCTAATAATTTCTCTAATATAACAACAGCTTCGGTGAAATTTCCTTGATCAATCTGTTCTGATGCTCTGTTATATATCTGTTCTAACTCAGTATTAGACTGAGCAAATGCCATAGGCATCATTAAGCCCAAGTATAATTGCATCAACAATGTAACCGCACCAATTCCCAAATCGGAAGCCTTTAGTCCCATAACCTTTATAATAAAAAAATATTGACTTTATTTGATAAGATTTTAACTGATATTGGTACTTCCCCTGCTATTTAATCAAAACAAAGTTAACCCCAAATTGAAATGACTGGACTTGATGAACAACTCCGCCAATTAATTGCTGAAACCTGCAAACACGCTCCCACCAGTGTTGAACGTCGCAAGGGTTTTACCCAAATTATTCGCCTCATTCAAAAATCCCGTAAATTGTGGCAAGAGTCCACACTTGACTATGAAGACGCATGGCAACATACCATGACTTTTCTTTACTTGAATCTTTGTGAAGCGACGACAGCAGCACAATATGACCCAGCCAGAGCGAGTGTAATTACCTGGCTTAATGTTTATCTAAAAGGACGATTAAAAGACTATTATTTAAAACAACAAAAACAGCAAAACCGTTCGATTTCTATTGATATTCCCCTCTGTGAAAATATTAATTTAATCGATACATTAGAAGCGCCTCCCGATATTCCCCCAATGTTAGAAGAAGTTCGTCACTGGGCGCAAACCGATGTCACCGGAGAGTTACGCAATAGTCACGTTCGCGGACGTCCAGATATTACCTGTCAATTGTTAATTTTAAGTCGCCTCCCGCCCGAAACCAACTGGGAACAACTGGCCCATGAGTTGGGAGTTGCGGTCAGTACCTTAAGTAGCTTTTATGAACGAAATTGTCGCAAACTTTTGCGTAATTTTGCTCGATCACAGGGATATATTGAATAGTTAACGATGGATAGGAAAGAGAAATTGCTTCTGCATTATTTTGACAAATCACTTTAAAAAAATTATGGTTAATCAACGTTTTAATTTAGAAGATTACGCTTTACCGATGATCATATCCCAGCAAGCGAGGGATATTGCCACCCAATTTGCGTTACGACATCCAAAAGGCGGTAAACGAGAACAAGTTTATCTGAATACATTAGCGGTTTGGGGAGTTCATTGTTATTTAGAATGGATGCAAATTGCAACGGAATTAGAGGCGAGTGATAGTTGGAACCCCATTATTCAACTCTGTGCAAATGTGGCTGATTTGCAAATAACAGGAGTGGGACGTTTAGAATGTCGTCCAGTACGGGAAAAACAACAAATTGTAAGCATTCCCCCAGAAGTACAAATTGACCGAATTGGATATGTGGTGGTACGGATTTTTGATAACTTAAAAACAGCAGAAATTTTAGGTTTTGTCAAAACTATTACTCAGGAAATACTACCTTTAGCACAGTTACAACCCATTGAAGAATTGTTAGTTAACTTAAATGCACCTCAACGGGCAGAATTTAAAACTCCTGTGCGATTAAGTTTATGGTTAATAGATGAATGGGAAGGACTTTGGCAGTCTATTTCTCGCCAACCTGCTTTAGGATTAAGAAGTTTATCTCGCGGTGATGAAGACTTTATTCAAGGAGCAAAATTAATTGATTTAAAAATGCAATTGGGGAGTCAATCTGTTGTATTGTGGGTGGCATTAACCCCAGAAACAGAAGGACAAATTGCGGTTAGGGTGCGGTTATATCCTGCCACCCCAGACCGTTATTTACCCCCGAATATCCAATTGATTTTATTATCAGAAACAGGTAAGATTTTATCAGAAGTTCAATCCCGTTTCCAAGATAATTATATTCAACTGCCTCGGTTTCGAGGAATGCCAGAAGAACAATTTAGTATTACCGTTCGTTTAGGGGAGGCATCTATTACAGAAAGATTTATTTTTTAAGGATAAAACTGATGCAAATTACGGCAGGCGGAGCCTGGTTTAAGCATTGCTAGGTAGAACCTAGCAACGAGAAACTCCTTACTGTTCTCTGTTCCCTGTTCTCTGTTCCCTGTTCCCTGTTCCCTGTTCCCTAACATGACCGAAAAAATTCTTACCATTGATTTAGGAAAAGGTTCATTAACAGCAGGATTTCCTTTAGTAACTGCCCGACTATCGGATTTAGAAAATCCCCGTCCGATTAAAATAACGGGTTGTTTACCTGCTGCACCAGAATTGATCAGGTTTTATCAACGTTGGCGGTTTATTTATCAAGAACTTTATCACACTTTAGGAATACTATCTCGGATTGAATTAGAACAAGAAGATATTACCCATGTTTCCGAAGTGGAACTTCAGGAAATCTGCACCCAATATATTTATCAGTTTAATCAATGGCTTAATTTTGCCGAATTTCGCACGATTGATCAACAGTTACGTTCAGCATTACAACCCACTGATGAAATTCAGATTATTTTAGAAACTTCTGATTTCCAAGTGCGACATTTACCTTGGCAATTATGGCATTTTTTTCATGATTATCCTCGCGCAGAATTAGCCCTCAGTCAACCCCAATACACTCGAAAAACCTCCCCGCCCGTTTCTCGTTCCAAAATCCGAATTTTAGCAATTTTAGGAAATAAAACGGGAATTGATATTGCAGAGGATCAAAAGATTTTAACGGTTTTACCTCAGACAGAAACGGTTTTTTTAATCGAACCTAATCCCCAACAACTGGATCAAGCTTTATGGGATACAAAAGGTTGGGATATTCTCTTTTTTGCTGGACATAGTGAAAGTCAAGAACAGGAAGAATCAGGAAACTTTAAAATTAATCATCAAGATAAAGTATCGATTAAAACGTTATTGCCTGCTTTTAAAAAAGCGATTGAAAACGGTTTAAAAATTGCTATTTTTAATTCCTGTGATGGTTTAGGTTTAGCCACCGAACTCGCTCAATTAAATATTCCTCAAACGATTGTTATGCGGGAACCTGTGCCTGATATTGTGGCGCAAACATTTTTAAAACATTTTTTACAAGCCTTTTCACAAGGTCAATCTTTATATTTAGCTGTGCGACAAGCCAGAGAACGGTTATACATCTTAGAAAATCGTTTTCCCTGTGGTAGTTGGTTGCCTGTAATTTGTCAAAATCCGGCAATTGTTCCCGTCCGTTGGCAAGATTTAAAACCTCGCCAAAATCTGCAAAAGTTGCCAAGTTTGGAGTTTAGAAAAATCGGATTTATTAGTTTAACGATTACTCTTTTAGTCTGTTTAATTCGTCAGGGGGGATGGCTAGAATTTTGGGAGTTGAAAGTTTATGATCAAATGATGCGATCGCGTCCAATTGAAAAACAAGATTATCGTTTATTATTAGTAACGGCTTCAGAAGCAGATATTCAAGCGTTAAGAGGTTGGACAGTTTCTGATCAAATTCTGACTCAATTTTTACAAAAACTTGCTGAATATAAACCGAGAACTATTGGATTAAATCTCTATCGAGATCTGCCCGTTGAACCGGGATATCAAAGTATAAAAAATCAATTTAAAACCCAAAATAATCTATTTTTAATTTGTAAACAACCTGATAAAAATGATTCCGGTGTTGCTGCTCCGCCCGATGCTCCTCCTCTGCAAGTTGGATTTAATGATGTGATGCGAGATTCTGATCAAATTCTGCGCCGTCAACTGTTATTTCTGAGTAATCCTCAAGGATGTCAAACCAATCGTTCTTTAGCAATTCAACTGGCTTTTCATTATTTAAAACAGCAAGGAATTCAACCCCAAATCCTGCCACAAGATCAAATTAAATTGAGTAATCTGATTTTAAAACCAATGGAATCTGATATCGGATTTTACCCAAAATCGGATGGAAAAGGATATCAAATTATGCTAAACTATAGATTATCAGAACCCATTGCCCCGGAAGTAACGTTTACACAAATTCTTAATGGCGAAGTTGATCCCAATCTAATTAAAGATAAATTAGTTTTAGTCGGTGTTAATGCTATCAGCACTAAAGATCAAGGTCATCGCACCCCCTACAGTCAGGATCAAGAAGTACGAGGATTAATGATTCAGGCGCAAATGGTTAGTCATATTCTGTCTGCGGTTTTAGATCATCGTCCGTTGTTAAAAGTGGGGTCAAAATGGACAGATGCACTCTGGATCGGGTTTTGGACGCTATTAGGGGGGGTTTCGGCTATGTTGACCCGCGATCGCACCGCAATAATAATCACTTTGGGAACTGCAACCGCAGTCTTGTACGGCGTGTGTTGGGGGTTGTTTCTGGCGGCGATGTGGGTTCCTTTTATTCCGGCGTTGCTGGGGTTGGTAGGTGCGGGGGTTTGGGTGTGGCGATCGCAATTTAATAAAAAAATCTGAAAATTGCGTAAAACCTGTGTTTTGGTTCCAATAAGTTACTAAGCCAGAAATTTTAAGACGGCTTACCTTACATTTAACCAGAACATCAAGGGAGTGGACATGGATCAGTCTAAAATTAATCAAATTGAACAACAGATTCAAGATGAAAAATTAGTGAAAATGGTTAAATTATCGCAGCGAAGTATTGCATTAGCGGTGATTATTAGCCTAATTATTCCCATCGGAGGTTATATTTATACTGGTCGTTGGGCAGCTTTTTTTAAATTATTGCTAATTGGCGGTTTTTTAGGAGGACTAGGATTGATTATTACTCCCGAAGATTCTAAAGGTGGTACTTTAGTTGCGATCGCCTGTGCAGGAACGTTAATTGCTCCAATTGATAATGGCATTGCCATTTCATCGGCTCGGAAAAAGGTTAACAATTCAATTTGAGTCAAAAACTAATTCGGGAAAAATTTGATTCTTCGCCATTAATCGTTTACCTATGAAGCAACTAACGTTAGTTCTGTCTATTCTTTTAGCGGGAATTTTAATAACATTAAATTCTACAAAATCCGGGGTTGCTCAACACGGTTCACAATCTTTAGAAGTCGCCGTTGAATTTCAAGATCCTGATCGGGGTGAACCTAATGAAGATCGTGAAGGTTCCTCCGGTCGAACCAATTGTCCGGCTGTTTCTCAACCCTTAACTGCATTAATTCCTAAACAGAATATCGGGTTAACGTTATCAGGATATCCCACATTTATGATTTATGTTCCCTACAGTTCAACTTTATCAAGAAACGTAGAGTTTGTGTTATTGGATGAAGAGGAGAATGAAATTTTTAAACAAAGAATGCCTTTAACAGGAACCCCTGGAATTGTGAAATTTAAGTTACCCCAATCTGCACCGATGTTAGAAGTGGGTAAACAATATCGTTGGCAATTTTTCTATCAATGTAATCCCAGATTAAGGGCTGAGGATGATAAGGTTGAAGGGGCGATCGCCCGAATTAACCTCAATGAAACCTTAACCCGTCAGTTAGAAAAAGCCAATACACCCCTAGAACAAATTCAAGTCTATGCTCAAAATAAATTATGGTATGAAACCGTAACTTTATTAGCAGTATTGCGACAGGAAAAACCTCAAGATCAACAGCTTTTACAGGAGTGGAAAGAGTTATTAAATTCTATTGGGTTAGAAAGTTTAGCCGATGAACCCTTGAGTCCTTGTTGCAAACCCTAACAAGCCGAGAAACCGGGTTTCTTCAACGAGATTTCTGTTAAGCCACAAAGATTACAGCAGAAACCCGGTTTCTTCAACGAGATTTCTGTTAAGCCACAAAGATTACAGCAGAAACCCGGTTTCTTCAACGAGATTTCTGTTA
>NZ_LR734882.1:26887-140963 GCF_900010725.2 Planktothrix serta PCC 8927
AATAAAAGGGGAAAAAGCCGATAATATTGAACGGGCAATCGAAACCTACCAAGCTGCTTTAGAAATTTATACTCGTGAAGCATTTCCTGAACAATGGGCAATGACTCAGAATAATCTGGCTAATGCCTATTCGGAGCGAATAAAAGGGGAAAAAGCCGATAATATTGAACGGGCAATCGAAACCTACCAAGCTGCTTTAGAAATTAGAACCCGTGAAGCATTTCCTAAACAATGGGCGGACACTCAAAATAATCTGGCCACTGCCTATTGGAATCGAATAAAAGGGGAAAAAACCGATAATATTGAACGGGCAATCGCCACCTATCAAGCCGCTTTAGAAATTACAACCCGTGCAGCATTTCCTGAACAATGGGCAGAAACTCAAAATAATCTGGCTAATGTCTATTGGAATCAAATAAAAGGGGAAAAAGCCGATAATATTGAACGGGCAATCGAAACCTACCAAGCTGCTTTAGAAATTTATACCCGTGAAGCATTTCCTGAACAATGGGCAATGACTCAGAATAATCTGGCTAATGCCTATTCGGAGCGAATAAAAGGGGAAAAAGCCNCCCAAGCTTGGTACGAACGGAAAGAACGAGTAGGCTATTGTGAAACATCTTCCCTGTTAACTGAATGGAAAAAAGAAGAAGAACTAGACTTTCTTAATCATGTGAGTTCAGTTCCACTTCAGCAAGGATTAAGACATCTGCAAACCGCTTTTAAAAACTTCTTTTCAGGTCGGGCTAAATATCCGAACTTTAAAAAGAAACGTCATGGGGGTAGTGCAGAATTTACCAAAGCTGCATTTACTTATAAAAACGGTGAAATTTATCTAGCTAAGAATAAACAACCTTTACCGATTCGCTGGAGTCGTCAACTTCCAAAAGAATGTCAACCCTCAACAGTAACAGTTAAGTTAGACCCTAGTGGTCGATGGTTTGTCTCTTTAAGAATTGATGATTTAACTAATAACAAATTAGAACCCACCGNGAAGCTAACTTTACCCTAGAAATAGGAGGGGGAGAAATCCCCAAACCCAATTAAACGCCCTACCGAGGCGGGTCTAAGCAGAACAATATCGGTAGCCTCAATCCTGTAATGCCAGCAGGTATGCCGGGGAGTTTCGCCACTTCTGAGGCACAACGGTTTCCTCCAAACCCCAAGAATTCACTATGTTGCATAGACCCCGCCCTCCCTTTCCTCTCACCGCCAAGCTGAGTACAGCTATGGCGGGAGTCGACCGGGAGGAAGAAAGATGAACCCGGAAAATATTCTTTAGTCAAATGTAACTGGGAGGGAAAAGGAGTATAGGCTGATGCCATCTGAAGACTTAAAATCTACCGCAACTCATCAAGACACTCAAACAGTTATCGCCAATCCTTTAAAGGATTATATTGTTAAACACAATCCTTTTCGGCGCAAGAAGCATTCCGAGTCTCGTTGGTTTATTTATCAAAAAATTGGTTATGGCTATTTTTTAGCCATTGTCATCGGTTTTACGGGTTCAATTACAGGATTATTGCTGGCGGATATTTACCAAAAACGGGCTTATTATCAATTATCGGATGCTCATCGACAAGCACAACTGTTCAGTCAATTTAATACAGCCGTTCTCAATATACAATTGCGGAGTTATCACTTGATCTCTTCACAAGACAAGCCGCCAACCTGGAATCAGGATCAAAAAAATATCCGCCAGAACCTGGTTGAACTTGAACAGCTTGTTGTTCAAATTGAAGACTTTATCGATCAAAAACCCAGTTGGTTAGTTGCAGCACCGACACAGATAAAATCATTTTTCCGAACTTATCAAGACAGTTTAAAAACCTATATTAAGACTGTTGAAACCTTAAAGCCTATTTCACCTACTTTATCCGCAAATTCAAAAAATCAAGCTATTTATCAGTCCTTTAAATCATTATCTGATCAACAAGCTTTTCACACATTAGGAAAGCTGAATAATAAATTAGCCGAATGGTTAAAAAAAGCCGAAGAGCAGGAAAATATGGGCGAAATTTTAATGAAAAAAGCTCGTAGTTTAGAAAATTTAATTATTATCCTTAGTGCCTTCTTATCTGTTTTAATTTCCCTGATCGCAGCGATCAAAACTACTCGTTCAATTACTCAACCGTTAAGCTTAACCCAGCAAGTCGCTGAACAAGTTGCCCAGGAATCAAATTATCAACTTCGGGTTCCTTTCCAGACGGATATTCATGAAATCTATTCTTTAGCCAACTCAGTTAATTACTTAATTGAACAAGTTGATCAACGTACTCAGCAGTTAGAACAAGCCAAAGATTCGGCAGAATCTGCTAATCTCGCTAAAAGCCAATTCTTAGCCAATATGAGTCATGAGTTAAGAACGCCTTTAAATGCCATTTTAGGCTATAGTGAAATGCTCAGTGAAGATGCGAAGGATTTAGGTCAAGATGAATTTGTTGGGGATTTAGATATGATCAATACAGCCGGAAAACATTTATTATCCTTAATTAATGATATTTTGGACTTGTCGAAAATTGAAGCCGGACGCATGGAACTGTATTTAGAAAGTTTTGATTTAAAAGAGTTAATTGAAAGTGTTGTTGCTACGGTTAAACCTTTAGTGAGTCAAAATGGAAATATTTTAACCCTGAATTATGATCCGGCTTTAACTATTATTCATACAGATTCAACAAAAGTTAGACAAATTCTGTTTAACTTACTCAGTAATGCTGCTAAATTTACACAACATGGTCAAATTATATTAACAGTAATTCATGAACCGATTAACTCCTCCTCAGATGCTTTAAATTCGGAGAATTCAGCCTCTAATCCTTTACAGACTTATCAGGTTAATTTTTGTGTTCAAGATACAGGAATTGGGATTCCAGAAGAACAACAACAATATGTTTTTGAAGCCTTTATTCAGGGGGATAGTTCAACGGCGCGTAAATATGGAGGGACAGGATTAGGTTTAGCAATTAGCCGTCATTTTTGTAAAATGATGGGGGGAGATTTACGATTAGTGCAAAGTCGGGTAGGATATGGTTCAACCTTTAATGCCTCTTTGCAATCTTCATTAATGATTGATATAGCTCCCTTTCCAGAAATAGCTTCCGATAAAATTCAAGAAGAGGGAGAAGCCTTTAACGTCTAATTTATTAAAAACAATAGAACTCAGGATCTCAAGCTTAAAATAACGAGGGCGATGTTGGCAGAATTCAAAGTTAATTTTTGTAAACCCGATCAATTTCTTGCTTGTGATTCCATTCACCCTTACAATAGGAGAAATCTAGGCTGAATTGCCTACAGAAAAACTATTCTATACAGGTGGAGAACATGACACATCGCCCGATTATTTTAGGGATTGTTGGAGACAGTGCCGCCGGAAAAACAACCTTGACAAAAGGAATTGCTCAAGTCTTGGGAGAAGAAAATGTAACGGTAATTTGTACCGACGATTATCACCGTTATGACCGCAAACAACGAGCGGAAATGGATATTACCCCCTTACATCCAGATTGTAACTATCTGGATATTATGCAGCAACATCTCACCTTATTAAGGACAGGACAACCTATTCTTAAACCGATTTATAATCATCATCAGGGAACATTTGATCCCCCGGAATATATTAAACCCAATCGGTTTGTAATTGTAGAAGGTTTATTGGGTTATTCTACTCGTGGAATTCGGGATAATTATGATGTGAAAGTGTATTTAGCTCCGCCTGAATCTCTCCGGGCTAAATGGAAAATTAAACGAGATACAATGAAACGGGGTTACTCTGAAGAAGAGGTACTTCTCGCATTACAACAACGGGAACCTGACTCAGAGGCATTTATTCGTCCCCAACGAAAATCAGCCGATGTAATTGTTACCTTTTATCCTCCAGATGGTGATGAAAATGGAACCAACTTGAATGTTCGTTTAGTTTTGCGTCCGACCATTCCTCACCCAGATTTTAGTAAGATTTTAGATCAACAAAGTGGTCATCATATTGGAGCCGTGCGTCTAGGATTAGATCGAGATATGGGTAAACCCGTAGATGTCTTAGAAATTGATAGTCACGCCACCCTCGATCAAGTCAATGAATTAGAAATGATTCTTTGTAATGAATTACCGAGTTTAAAAAACTTTTGTAGTTCTGGAGGTAATCAAAATTTAGGGATTTTACAGGGAACAACAGGAGAAATGCTACAAAGCTATCCTTTAGCTTTAACACAATTATTAATTGCTTATCACATGATTAAAGCCACTAAAGTCATTTAGTTTAACTAAAAATTTGGGTTTGATCTAATTCCCTAACTGGGTGGCTGTATTACTGAGGGGAACAAAAAAGCAATTTTGATCTAGTTTAGGGGTCGGGAAATAATCTCATGATTCCTGATCAAAACAGCATTATTTCCCGTTATAATCGAAGGTTTATTTGCATCCCAAGGAATCACGAGTTGGAACTCCCGTTAGGGAATTAACTCCCCTCGCAACCAGACACAATTGTCGAATCTGTTCTCGATCTAATATCGCATCAGTAAAATCAGCCCCTAGGATGTTTGTATGATAAAAGGTTGAACCCAAAAATAAGGCTTCGACTAATACAGCATCACTTAAGTCTGTTTCAGTAAAATTAGCTTGATCTAACATTGCATAAGTTAAATTTGCTTTTTTTAAACTGGCTTTTGTTAGAATTCCTTTACTAAAAATAGCCCCTTCTAAATCGGAATTATCAAATTTGGCTAACTCCATATTAGAATTAGCAAATTCAGCCCCTGGTAAAGACTGATTAGAAAAATCTCGTCCTTGTAGTAAACTATGGCTGAAAAATAGATGGCCTGGATTTTTTGCCGCCCACGCTGGAACAGGAAAAGCCAACAGCACTAAAACAACGGTTAAAACGATGAATTGCCAAATTCTAAGCATTTATTAATGACTCCCCTCTCGGATCAAGTTATTTATACTTATGTTACCTTCCCTAATACCAATCTTGACATTATCGAAAATCGGAGCCAGAAGACCCGCACCTTTATGGAACGTTGGTGTCGGGATGAATGGCGGGACATCAAAAAACAAATTACAGATTCCGTGTTAGAATGTAAGACATGACAGAAAAAGCCTATCGCTACCGATTCTATCCAACTCCTGAACAAGAAGACCTGTTGAGGAGAACATTGGGGTGTGTTCGACTAATCTACAATAAAGCANATAAACGTGCAGGCTTCCCTAAATTTAAGTCTAAACAGGGCAAACAGTCAATTCAATACCCTCAAAATGTCAAGATTGTTGAGGGTAATGTCAAACTTCCTGGTAATATTGGAATAGTCAAAGCCAAAATACATAGACCGATTGAAGGGAAAATCAAGACTGTAACTGTTAGTCAAACACCATCAGGCAAATATTTGGCATCTATATTGACTGAAATTGAAGGGGAAAACCCTACTGTTTCAGAAGGTAAGATTTACGGTATTGATTTAGGGTTAAAGCACTTTGCAGTTGTCACTGATGGTGAAAATGTTTCTAAATACGATAATCCTAAACATCTTGCCAAGCATGAGAAAAACCTCAAACTTAAGCAGAAAAAATTAGCGCGCAAACAAAAAGGAAGTAAGTCAAGACAAAAGTATAGAAAAATTGTTGCTAAAGTGTACGAACGAGTTAGTAATTCCCGGCAAGATTTTTTACACAAACTTAGTCATAAGTTAGTCAGCGATAGCCAAGCTGTGATCGTAGAAAATCTTCATGTCAAAGGCATGGTTCGTAATCACAATTTGGCTCAGGCAATATCTGATTGTGGATGGGGAACTTTCACTAATTTCTTAGCTTACAAACTAGGTCGAAAAGGTGGAAAGTTAGTCGAGATTGATAGATGGTTTCCCAGTTCCAAACTCTGTTCTAATTGTTTCTATCAAGTCAGTGAGATGCCATTAGATNTGCAGCAAAGATTACAGCAGAAACCCGGATTTCTTCAACGAGATTTCTGTTATAGCAGCAAAGATTACAGCAGAAACCCGGTTTCTTCATCTACTATTGTTTATCTGTAATTTGAATGATATAAGGGTGATAGGTATTCGGTTTATAAGACCCAACCCAAATTTCATATTTTCCCGATAACCATTGACCTTCAATACTGGGATTCATATCTTTAGAATCATCACTACACCAACTTCCTCCAGGCCCGCGAATGACTAAAACAGTATCTTCACTACTTTGGACTTGGAGTTTTAAATAATCAAAAAAACTGGTTAAAATCAAAGTATGATCGGGTTGTTGATCCACATAACCCATACAAGTTCCTGTTTGAGTGTCTTCTCGCCCTGCGGTATCTTGTGCTAAAGCTGGCCCCCCACTTAATCCTCGAATTAATAGCGGGTTGGGGCTAAATTTAGGGTTCAGGGTAATGTTTTCAAACATGGGGGTGGATGCGCTGTCAAACGGTTGAGCTTGAACTGAACGAGGCAGTAATAACCCAACCGTCATGATCACAACGCCCAATGCTAAATTTTTTAGAGTTGCATTAGTCATTGTTGGAACCGTTTTATTTATGACTTTTTACCCAGAATTTCTTCTTTGAGGGTATTAAAATCTGCGCTGAGTTCCTTGCGATTATCTGCTTTTAAGAGATAACGATAAATAAACCAAGCTGAATATCCTAAACCAACGGTTTCAAATGTGGGTTTGATTAGAGGAATTTCATTAATAATTTCTACTAATCCCACTAAAATTTTGAAGGTAATTAAGAGGGCAATTAGTAAACCCACTGTGGTTAAAGGACGCTTGTATTCCTTAAAGAAACTCCCTAAATTTTCAGGGAGTTGAGATAAAAACGCGAGAACTTCTTCTTTCATAGGTTGTAAGGATTGGTTAACAGAATCATACGAGAATGAAGTTGGAGAATCAATAACAACCTCAACTTTAGAGGCACTTGTCGTCATCGGTTCAGCATTGAATAAAATCTCCGTTGCTGAAGTTCTAACCCATTCCGGTTGCACTTCAACAGGTTCCGGTTCCAGGATCGGAGGCAAGTTTTCCAGCACTTGTTCCACCACTGCTTGATCCGTCAACGGCTCCGGTGTGGGTTCAATCACCGGGGGTAGATCTTCAACAACCTGTTCCACGACTGCTTCTGTCGTCACAGGTTCCTCGGCCACAGGTTCAGGTGTGGGTGCTTCCACCGCTACAGGTTCCTCGGCCACAGGTTCGGGTGTGGTTGCTTCCGGTGGAAGCAACTCATCCAGAACTTGTTCGATCACGGCTTGATCTGTTAAAGGTTCCGGTGCAGGTTCTTCCACAACTGGGGGCTCCTCCGCCACAGGTTCCGGCGCAGGTTCTTCCACAACTGGGGGTTCCTCCGCCACAGGTTCCGGCGCAGGTTCTTCTACAACTGGGGTTTCCTCCGCCACAGGTTCCGGTGCAGGTTCTTCCACTGGGGATAATTCTTCAAGAACCTGTTCTACAATTGCTTCATCCGTAATCGGTTCCGTCGGGGTTACGGACTCCTCAACCGGAGTTTCAACAATTGGGGACTCTGAAGATGGGGATAGGGGGGAATCAACTCCCGTTTCTGCCTCAGATGCTTGGGCGGGTGTCGAATCAACTGTAGGCTTAGATTTTTTAGATTGGGAAGAATTGCCCTTGGCATCGGATGATTTGCGAGATCTGGGAGAATTTGCCATGATATCTGCCTCGTTAAAAATTAACCCTGTAAAACAGTTTGAAAACGAATTAAATCAATCCCTTTTTGATGGAACAATAACCAAGATTCGATTAAATCTGGGCCGTGCATTGTTCCCATCAAAGCTGCTCTGAGCGATCGCATCACTAAACCTTTTTTGACGTTTGTTTCTTTCATCGCACTATTAATCATTGCTTTCGCAGCATCCGATGTTAAGGGTTGATCCCGTTGTTGGGTTATTTTATCCTGAATTGCCTGCACAATTGCGATCGCACCTTCCTGTTGCAATTGCGTTTTTGCTTCAGTGTCTAACTCAACGGTTGGGGTAAAAAATAATCGGCTCATTTCCACCCCATCTTTAAGCGTTGTTAAACTAGGGCCAATTAATGCCGTCAGTTGCTCTAACCAAGCGCCATCTGAATTTGGGTCAAATTCATAACCCGCTTCTTGCCAATAGGGGATTAATGACGTCATTAATTCGGGTATCGGCAGTTTATGAAGATATTGGCTATTAATCCAATTCAATTTATCCCAATCAAATTTTGCCCCAGCTTTATTGACTCGATCAAAACTAAAGTGTTTAGCCGCTTCTTCTAAAGTAAATAATTCTTGAGTCGCATCGGGTGGAGTCCAACCCAATAACGTCATATAATTGGCTAAAGCTTCTGGGGTATATCCCATCGTTTTAAAATCAGAAATCGAGGTGACACCATCTCGTTTTGATAATTTACGACCCTCAGCATTTAGAATTAACGGCGTATGACCAAATTCAGGAATAGCCGCATTTAACGCTTCATAAAGCAAAATTTGTTTAGGAGTATTAGAAATATGATCTTCACCCCGAATCACCTGGGTAATTTTCATATTAATATCATCGACAACCACCACAAAATTATAAAGCGGTTGCCCAATTTTACCCTCACCAGACGCTCTAGCAATCACCATATCACCGCCTAAATCACTGCCTTTCCAGGTGACTTTTCCCCGAACTAAATCCGTCCAACTAATTTCTCGATCATCCTCAATTCTAAAGCGAATCACAGCTTGACGACCTTCCGCTTCAAATTCTGCTTGCTGTTCGGGAGTCAGATGACGATGGCGGTTATCATAGCGAGGCGCCTCATTTCTAGCTTTCTGGGCTTCTCGCATGGCGTCTAATTCTTCTGGGGTACAATAGCAACGATAGGCTAACCCTTTTTCCAATAAGGTTTTGATATTTTGACCATACAACTCTAAACGATCGGATTGATAAAACGGCCCCTCATCCCAAGTTAAGCCTAACCAGGTTAACCCGGCTAGAATGTTTTCAGTATATTCAGGGCGAGACCGTTCTAAGTCGGTATCTTCAACTCGTAAAACAAACGTGCCACCTTGGTTACGCGCAAATAACCAGTTAAATACAGCAGTTCTGGCAGTTCCTATATGTAAATTTCCGGTTGGACTTGGAGCAAGACGAACTCTAACACTCATATCAATATCAATTTTAATTTAACAGGGGAGGATTGCCCCATTGGTTGTGAAAATACACAGATATTATCAGCTTACCATTATTCAGTCGCCTCAGCACAAAATTTTCTCCAAAGCGGGTCAAAGGTTAAGATTTTTCAAAGACCAGAAAATGTTGTTGCGGTAAAAAAGATTGGGTTTCTCGCCATTTTAAACCGACGGCTGCCATTTCTTTTTTAACTTGTTTCTCTGACATTTTATGCAGTCCTTTAATTAAAATAAACGGATTTTCTTGACGATATTCTAATAATACAACCCGTCCGCCCGGTTTTAACGCTTTCACAATTTCCTGCATCATTTCTTGAGGATATTGAAACTCATGATAAGCATCCACCATCAAAGCTAAATTAATACTAGATTCGGGTAAATTAGGATTATTTACTGTCCCTAATATTGGTTCTACATTGGGAATATTTTCCTGAGTTTTAACAAAGTTAATTAAATCTAACATTTGCGGTTGTACATCAACAGCTAAGACCTTTCCTAGGGGAACTAAAGGACTGATTCTAAAGGTAAAATATCCAGTTCCTGCACCAATATCTGCCACAATATCAGTAGGTTTTAAATCTAAAGCTGCGATCGCTTGTTGAGGTTGTTCTGAACTGTCTCGACCCGGACGTTCTAACCATCCGGCTCCTTCATGACCCATGACTTGAGCAATTTCCCGACCTAAATAAAATTTACCAATACCATCGGGACTGTGAAGGATGCGATATTGATAAACTTGATCAACTCTAGGAGAGGTTAAGGCTAGAATAGGATCAGGATTGAGTAGACATCCCCACAAAATCACCGCAATGCAACAAATAATCAAGGATAAATATTGATACAAAGGTTTCATAGGAGTTTACATTAGATTCCAACTTTTGTTAGACTAGCAAACAATAGCAAAAAATTGATTAAAATTGTTTAAATCGGTGTTAGGGTGCTAAAAAGATCAACTTAACCTCATGTTTCATAGGAGAATCATACCTTGCGGCGAGAATATAACAAATTAGTGCGCGATCGCATCCCCGAACTGATTCAAAAATCAGGGTATCAATGTGATATTAAAACCTTGTCTGAAACCGAATATCGTCAAGCTTTGCGCGATAAAATTCTGGAAGAAGCCCAAGAAGTTGCCCAAGCTTCTGACCGTGAATTAGTCCAGGAATTAGCCGATTTATTAGAGGTAATAGACGCCTTAATGGAAAGTTATGGGATTGAAAATGAATGTATTTTATTAGAACGAGATCATAAACGCGCAGAAAAAGGAGGCTTTGAACACAAAATCAAATTACTCTGGACGGAAGCGATCGCGTAACTGTTAAAAGACTCCTCAATTTTAACCGCTAAAAAATTTCCTAGGCAAACAACAGGTTAGGGTTGTTCACTTTTACCCCACCAGAATTTAAGCAGTTGTCGATTTTCGATCTGCTTAAATAGATGGAATCTCCCTCGTTCTACGAGGGGGTGGATGTCAATGATGTATTCTTATAAAAAATGCGGTATCATCAGTAAAACTTCAATTTTAAACGATATCAAGATCGGTTAATGTTTAGCAATTATTCCCTACCCTGGTTAAAGGCTTCCTATACCTTACCTGTTGTTTATTCCCGACTGGTTTGGTGGTCAATGATGTATCCCTCAATCTGCGCCAGCGAACTCTGGAAAGCCTATTGGAAATCTAACTTATCCCCAACTGCTTCTCCCTCTCCTCTCCCAGAGGAACCCATTGTTGTGACCATCTTAGAGGAGATCGCTGAAGCGGTGGTTGAAGTTGAACCTGTCGAGATTCTTCCCCTAGCTAAAGCAGAAATTCCCCTCACTTTAGAACCACCCCCTATTGTTGAGGAAAAACCCTTGACAATACTAACAGTTGAAGCTGTACAAACTCCTTCTATTTCAATAGAAACTCTACCCCAATCTTTACCCCTTCCTTCTCGACAAAAACCCGAAAATCGCAAGCGAGTTATCAGATTATTACAGTCTTTTGCCATTACTCAATTAGAGGATATTAATCGTTTAACCTTAGATCGAACTAAATCCTTAGCAAAAGCGTTAGGAATTTCTCAAAGTATTCAAGGGGAGAAGAAAAAAGTCGCCGTTCTCAAGGATGAAGTCAAACAACGATTACTAGATGCGGCGTTATTAGAAGCTTAAGACTCTATGATTCATTCTAATCAGTTATGGCTATTACACGAATTAGAATCGCTAAAGATAAAGCAGAATTAGTGCGATCGCTGACGGAAATAGAAGGCAAAACAGGGCCATTTCAAACCTATGCTGATGTGGTAGCTTTTGCTGCTTTATTAGGAAAACGACGTCAAAAACGAATTCCAATCGATGGACTTTCTAAACGTGATCCAGGGCCGATTTCAATGGAAGTTTTTATTTCTAGGGGATACGATGGGATTATTAAATTAGTAGCGATCGCCGAAACCCAAAATCCTAAACTTTTATCTCCTTTTGAACTCGAAGCCGAAGAACAACGAGCATTAATCTTTGAAGAATATGCGAATGGAGGATTAGAAATATTGCGGGAAGAATGTCGCGGTACTGTTGATTATTCAGATCGATTATTATTAATATTAATGGCAGAACGCGATCGCCCCTCTCAACCCGAAGGCGAATTTGATTTAACTCGTTTTCTCAGTTAAATATCTTCTATAGCAATCTTAAATAGGTTGTAATATTTTAGGGTTGGGGCTGGGAAACCCGGTTTCTGATTCTCCTGTTGAGGTATAATTTAACTAGACTCATATCAGGAAGTTAAGGTTATAACTGATAGTTCCCAGGACACAGGGGCTTCTCAATTCTGTTGCGATCGCAGCTTATAATTTAGCGTATTAGTTATTTAGTCAATCTGAGGAAATTGTCAAATGGAAATGGTCATTTCAGAACATATTCAGATAACTCCCGATGTTTGTGGAGGTAAACCGCGAATTGCCGGACATCGAATTAAAGTGCAGGATATTGTCATTTGGTCTGAAGAAATGGGGATGTCACCCGATGAGATTTTGTACCACTACCCATCGATTACTTTAGCTGATGTCTATGCGGCTTTAGCTTATTATCACGACCATCGAGAAGAAATCCGATCTCAAATTCGGGCAGATGAAGCGTTTGTCCAAGAAATGCAAGCACAAACTCCTTCTCTCCTACAAGAAAGGTTAAAGCGTCGAAATGCCTAAAACAATTCGGTTTCATCTGGATGAAAATGTCAGTAATGCCATTGCAGAGGGTTTGCGACGACGGGGAATTGATGTCACCACCACATCAGAAACTGATTTGATCGGTGCATCGGATCACGAACAAATTAATTTTGCCATTGAACAAAAACGAGTCATTTTTACCCAAGATACAGATTTTTTGCGGATAGCTAGAGCCGGAATCCCTCATAATGGCATTGTTTACTGTCAACAAAAAAGTCACTCGATTGGAGATATTATTCGCGGTTTGACTTTGATTTGGGAATATTTAGAACCAGAGGAAATGCAGTCTAAGGTCGAGTTTATTTGAGTTGTTGCTAAGGAAAAAAACGATGAAAGGGATTCAATTTGTTGTGAATGATGCTGGGGAAAAGCAGGCGGTATTAATTGATTTAATGGAGTGGGGTGAGTTGTGGGAAGACTTCTATGATTTGTTGGTGGCTCATACTCGTCAGGATGAGGAGGAGGTGTCTTGGGAGGAGTTAAAACAGCAAATTTGCTTATCGTAGTTAGAGGAACTCTAAGTTAAAATACAATCAATTAACCTATTATGCAAAAAGTCAATTTTAATCAAGTTTTAGAAATGGCAGAATCTCTGTCTGAGTCAGAGCAAGATTTTTTAATTGAAATTCTCCAAAAACGATTAGGGGAAAAAAGGAGAAAGGAAATTGCTGCCAGTATTGCCGAAGCTCATGCAGAATATAAGCAGGGAAAAACGCAAAAAGTTACCGTAGATGAGTTAATGGCGGAATTAGATGAATGAACTTAATCACTTCATCAGCTTTTAAACGCGCTCTTAAAGCTACAGTTCAGAAAAATCCTCAGTTGAAAGTGAGAATTGCAGAAAGATTAAAATTGTTAGAAAGGGAACCTTTTAATCCTATCTTGAGAACACATAAATTAAAAGGAGATTTAGCGGGTGCTTGGTCTTGTATTGTAGATTATGATTGTCGCATTGTGTTTAATTTCGTGACGAATGAAAACACAGGAGAAGAAGAGATTCTATTAATTAATATAGGAACTCATGACGAAGTTTATTAAGGATGTTGTTTACTTCACAGGAACGAGAACAACCTAAACTCCTAGAAACCGGGTTTCTACAACAATCTTTTTATCCTCACCCAACTTTAAGGAAGAAACCCGGTTTCTGATTCTGCTGTTATAAGGTCGAGTTTATTTGAGTTGTTGCTAAAAGCCACAGTTAAAAAGAATCCTCAGTAATTTAGTAATTATGTAGGTTAGACCGGGAGCATTGCGAGTTCAGTATCGGGGGAAACGGGTTCAAAATGCAAGACAATAATTTGCTCTGGACGCAACCCAATTGATTCATAAGTGCGACCCGTGCGATGGTCACTAAATTCGACTTCAAACGCCGCCCCATTTGCCAAAATTTCTACCACTGTTCCCACTTGTCCTTGCCACAAATTATACTGGGGAAGGTCAACGGTGAGAGCGACGACATCTAACAACTTGATTGTTTTGGATTTCATAAACATTGCCTCTATTGATTACAGGGGGTAACAAGTGGTTAACTTGGGAATATCCGAACCCTGCTCGATAATCCAACCACTCCTAAGCTTTGCACTTTTATTTTGCCATTGGACGGTAAAATCAAGGGTGTAACGTTGACCAAATTCATCTAGTCTACCGAGTTGCGCTTCTTGAGTTTTAACAACTTCCAGAAGAATTTGGCGTAATTCTTCCGCATCATCAGCAGTCATCCCCAGAATAGACGAAAACAGCCGAGCTTTGTGCTTACCGTCGTCGTGTTCTAAATTGAGGCAGTAGTCCCGTAGTTTACGAATATCAACCACTGCATTCTCAGCATAGGGAATCAGCATAGAGAAGTATCTAAACCAGTAACCCTAGTTTATCTCGAAATTGAGTCACAGGGTTTGGTGCAACAATCTTTTTATCCTAACCCAGATTTAAGGAAGAAACCCGATTTCTGATCTCCCTGTTGAGGTATAATTTAACCAGACTAACATCAGGAAGTTAAGGTTATGACTAATTGACCTATTATGCAAAAAGCCAATTTTAATCAAGTTTTAGAAATGGCAGAGTCTCTAAAAGTCCAAAATCAAACTGCATTGATAGAAGGTATGACCCATGAAAAGTATGGATATTAACCAAGCCTTACCACAAATTTTGGAACTGATAGACATGGCTTTTGCTGGAGAAGAAATTTTGATTACTAAAAATAATCATCAAACGATTAAAATTACTCCGTTTTCTCCTGCTAACCAACGCCCTCCCTTATTTGGTTGTGATCAAGATCGGATTTCTATGTCTGATGATTTTGATCAACCTTTAGATGATTTTCAGGACTATCTGTAATGCGGTTACTTCTTGATACTCATACGTTACTCTGGTTTTTTATGGGAAATTCCCAGTTAACCGATAAGGTGCACGATTTAATAGAAAATACTCAAAATCAAAAGCTGATTAGTGTAGCCAGTGTTTGGGAAATGGCGATTAAACAGAGTCAAAACAAGTTGAATTTAGAGAATAACGCAGCCGATTATATTGAGGAAAAAATTAAATGGTCTGATTTTGAGCTATTGCCGATTCATCTCAATCATTTAAGGCTATTATCCCATCTTTCATTTTATCATAAAGATCCTTTTGATAGACTGTTAATTGTTCAATCTATCCAAGAAAATATCCCGATTTTGAGTAAAGATATTGCTTTCGATGCTTATCCAACTCAAAGAATTTGGGACTAAAGATCAACAACTAACCCAGAGTTAACCAAGAAACCCGATTTCTGCATAATTTAGATGAGAAAACCACCAGACTCCAAGAAACCGGGTTTCTGCAATAATCTTTGTATCCTCACCCAGATTTAAGGAAGAAACCCGATTTCTGCTCCCCTACTTAACTCGAAGAAACCGGGTTTCTGCAACAATCTTTTTATCCTCACCCAGATTTAAGGAAGAAACCCGGTTTCTGATTCTTCTGTTGAGCTAGAATTGAATTAGACTAACATCAGGGAGTTAAGGTTATGACTAATAGTTCCCAGGACGCGCCGACTCAACAGCCTAATCCTTTGCTAATCCTAATCGGGATTAATATAGGAATTAAGTTACAGAATGCTGGTAAGTTCAAAAAGGCTTTACGTTGTTTCATTTATGCCTTAGAAGCTGATTCTAATCGGGTTGATGTTTGGTATAGAATCGGGAATTGTTGGCAAAATTTAGGTTATCTTGAAGATGCGATCGCATCCTATAACGCTTGTAATCAACGTTCTTTAGTTCAACAAAATATCTGGTTTCAAGCAGCTTCTCAATTCTGTTTAGGTCAATGTTATGTTTCCCTACAACAACAAGACCAAGCCATCCTAGTCTATCGTTTAGCTTATCAGTTATTTAGTCAAGTTGAAAATAATCTCCACACTCAGCAATCTTGGGATTATCTCGATAAAATTGGAAATGAGTTGCTAAATAATCAACAATTTGAGTCAGCAATTCAATATTATCATAGTTTATTAGAAGTTGTCAAGTTGGTTAATAATCAACAAAACTTATCTTCGGTGTTACAGAGTTTAGGAAAAGTATATTATTGGCAAAATCAGGATGAATTAGCAATAGAATGTCATCGGCAAATGTTAGATATTTCTCGGCGTTTGTCTGATGGGGAAATGGAAAATACGGCTTTACGATGGTTAACTTCTGAAACTTGGCGACTGGGACAAATCGAAACCGCTATCGACTATTTTAAACAACGGTTAGGGGTGATTCAAAGGTTGCAGCGTCCCCAGGAACAGCCAGAAATTTTAGATTGGATTATTAAAGGATATAAACAGTTAAATCAATTAGAAAATACAATTGACTATTATCAACAAAAATTAGGGTTACTGCGAGAAAAACAGGATTTCTTAACAGAATATCAAACCCTATATGAGTTAGGTGGCGTTTATTTTAGTTTAAAACAATATCCTTTAGCAATTGATTTTTTTCAAGCTGGATTAAATTTAGAACCGAGTTTAGAACAACCCTATTATCACGCTAACTTAAATTATATGTTAGGGTTGATTTACTTGGCTTTGAATCAAGCTTCAGAGGCGATCGCATCTTTTGAAAAAGCAGTTGCCGTTTATGAGCAGCAAGAGCAAAGCCAAGAATGGGTGATTAGAGCATCAGAATATTTAGAGAAATTATATCAACAAACAGAAGACTTTGAAAAATTAATTCCTATTTTAGAAAAACGCTTAAGCCGACTCCGAGAAAGTCAGGATCGGTCTAATGAGTATTCGCTTTTATATAAAATTGCAGGGTTATATTATCAACTCAAAAATTACAGTCAGGCTGGGGATTATTATAACTCGGCTTTAGGTGTTGCCCAAGGGTTAACGCCAAGACAACCAGGGTTAGAAGCAAATGCTTATTATATGTTGGGGTTAATGTGTCAGTGTTTGCAAAGATGGGAGGAAGGGTTATTAAATTATCGGGAAGCGTTGAGGTTTTATACTGAATTAAATAATCAAGAATGGGTTGAGCATAGTCGAAACAAAGTGCAGGAGTTAGAGAGGATTTTAGCAAATCGTTCATCAGTTTCTATTTCTCAGGGTGATCCTCAGCTTGATTTTCTTTTGGATGTGTTGCAAGCGGTTTTAGAAAGTCGAGGGAATCCTCAAATTGTTTATCCCCTATTTCAACAAAACCTGGATAAACTCGATGAAAATTTAGCCGATCTTTTAACGAAGTGGGCAACTGCTAAATTTAAACAAATTTCCATAGAAGAAGCGACCTATATGGCCACAGTTATTGTCAGCTTTGGTGATTTAATTCAACAATTTTCCCTGGGAAGCCGCAAGAAAAATTTAGAGATTAGTATCGCTGCCTACCAAGCTGCTTTAGAAATTTATACTCGTGAAGCATTTCCTGAACAATGGGCAATGACTCAGAATAATCTGGCTAATGCCTATTCGGAGCGAATAAAAGGGGAAAAAGCCGATAATATTGAACGGGCAATCGAAACCTACCAAGCTGCTTTAGAAATTAGAACCCGTGAAGCTTTTCCTAAAGATTGGGCAACCACTCAAAATAATCTGGCTGGTGCCTATTGGAGTAGAATAAAAGGGGAAAAAGCTGATAATATTGAACGGGCAATCGAAACCCACCAAGCTGGTTTAGAAATTACAACCCGTGAAGCATTTCCTAAACAATGGGCGGACACTCAAAATAATCTGGCTAATGCCTATTTGAGTAGAATAAAAGGGGAAAAAGCGGATAATATTGAATCGGCAATCGCATTCTATCAAGCAGCATTAGAAATTACAACCCGTGCAGCTTTTCCTAAAGATTGGGCAGCCACTCAAAATAATCTGGCTCTTGCCTATTCTAATCGAATAAAAGGAGAAAAAGCCGATAATATTAAAAAGGCGATCGCAGCCTACAAAGCCGCTTTAGAAATTAGAACCCGTGCAGCATTTCCTTACGATTATTTACAAACGTCATATAATTTAGGACGGGCTTATCAAGATATTCAACAATGGCAGTTAGCTTATGAAACCTTTGATAATGCCATTGAAACCCTCGAAGAAATACGGGCAGGAATTGTTAAAGGAGGAGATGCAGATAAACAGAAATTAGCCGAAGAATGGCAATATCTTTATCAACGAATGGTGGAAGTTTGCATCGAACTGAAAAACTATACCGCCGCCATAGAATATGTTGAACGCAGCAAAACCCGTAACCTCGTTGAACTGTTGGCAACCCGTGACCTTTACCCCAAAGGCGATATTCCCCAAACTGTCAAAGATGAACTCGACCGTCTGCGTCGAAACATCGAAACCGAACAACGCCGCCTGGAAATCGAAGAACGCACCCGCAAACCCTTTGGGGACGGGACAACCGGAGAACGTAGCCCCAATATCGCCGCCCTGCAAACCCCACCCCCAGATCGTAGCCGTCTCAACAAACTGTGGCAAAAACTTGATAAACTAATTACCCGTGATATTACCCCCATTGACGGTGATTTCCGCCTCACCCAAAAGGTTGAACCCATCCCCTTTAGCGATATTCAAGCGTTGACGGGGGACAATACCGCGATTTTGGAATGGTATATTTTAAGCGATCGCTTTGTAGTATTTATTGTTACTCCACCCCCCCTAACCCCTGCTTATCAAAGTGGGGAACTGCAAACTTCAGAACCCCCCTTATTAAGGGGGGCAGGGGGGATCAAACCTTCAGAACCCTCAGAAGATCCCCCCCTAACCCCCCCTTATCAAAGGGGGGAACTGGAAAACTCAGAACCCCCTTTTTTAAGGGGGGCAGGGGGGATCAAACTCTGGCAGTCCACCCCCGAAGACTATAACGCCTTGATAGCATGGGCTGACGACTACCTCACCGCCTACCGAACAGATAAACAACAATGGCAAAACACCCTAACCTCCCGTCTGCAACGTCTGGGGGAAATCTTACATTTTGACCAACTCCTCAATATTATCGGGGAAAAATGCGATCGCCTGGTACTTATTCCTAACCGTTTTCTGCATTTATTCCCCCTTCATGCTTTACCGATATCTCAAGATCGTTTAGGAGAGTTAACTTCCTCGTCAGGGGTAGGGGCGAGGCGCGCCTCGCCCCTACAGGAGTCTGTCATTTTAATGGATCTGTTTTCCGGTGGGGTGAGTTATGCGCCCAGTTGTCAACTATTACAAACGGCAAAAAACCGTCAGCGTCCCGATTTTTCTCAACTATTTGCCATTCAAAATCCGACAGAAGATTTAGCCTATACCGACTTAGAAGTTAACAGTATTCGGACTTATTTTAATTCGAGTCGTGGCGTTGCTGATTTTGGGTATGATTTTTATTTATTAGCGATCGCTAAACTATTAAATACCCAATACTTCAGACTATTAGATTTTCATTTTCATACCTTGGTTCAGCAACGCCCGAGTCGTATTCTAGTCCATGAAAACGCCAAAAAATCCACCTTTAATTTAGAACAACAAACTACCCTAAAAACGGCTAACTGTCACCATTTTTCCTGTCACGGTTATTTTAATTTTGAGAATCCTATTTTGTCCGCATTACTATTCGCAGACTGTTACCTAGAACCCCCACCTTCGCCCCTTGATCCCAGTCGCCATCTTCGCCTAGAAAAAGGTCAAACCCTCGATCTGAGTGAATGTTTAACCTTGGGGGATGTGTTTACATTGGATTTGCGTTGCTGTCGTTTAGTCACCCTTTCCGCCTGTGAAACGGGGTTAATTGATTTTCAATCTAATAGTGATGAATATATTGGTTTACCGAGTGGGTTTTTGGTGGCGGGTTCGACTAATGTTGTTAGTTCTCTGTGGGCGGTGAGTGATATTTCTACAGCTATTTTAATGATTAAATTTTATCAATTATTGCGGAAGGGTGAGGAAGTTGCGATCGCGTTAAATCATGCTCAAAACTGGTTAAGAAATGCGACCAAAGCCGAATTATTAGCTTGGATCGATCTGGGGAATAAAATGCAGTTGCGTCAGTCTTTACAGAACATGAATGATAATGATAAACCCTTTGCTTCTCCCTATTATTGGGCTGCATTTTGTGCGATCGGGAAATAAGTATTAAAATTTGATCAGCCTTGAAATAAATTTCAGGCTTATAGCTCAAACCCGTTAAAACGGGTTAAATTTCAACGGTTTAGCATTTCAGTCATCTTTAGATGACTTTAGCTTTAAGCCCGAAATTTATTTCAGGGCTTTTCGGTTTCTTGGAGCAGGTTTACAAAATTAACCCTAAATTTGATATAATCAATTCTATATTGCATTTGAGTATCAGCCTATGTCTTTCTACCAGCAAAACCTCCAAGCCTTTATGCGACTGTTACAGGAACAGCCTCAATTATTTACCGAGTCAAAACGTCAAGAATTAATCGCGTTAATTGAACCCTTACCTGATGATCTTGAAACCTTATCCGTTGCGATCGCAAGCTGGTATGAAACAGATGATGAAATTGTGGATGCTCAATTAGAAATCTTGAATAATTCTATATTAATAGAAAACGAGTCTAAAAGCGATCGCATCACAGAATTAGCAGTTGCTCGTATACCCGGAACTAACGAAGGTAATATTCCTAAACCGAATCAACAAATTAACAAAGAAACGTTAAAAAACGCAATTCAACAATCTGTTAAAAACCCTTCTGCTAAACCCTAATTTATGGCAGATCAATCAATAATTAGAACCGTTAAAAATCCCAAACTAACGCTAATGGCTTTTCAACTGAGAAATAATTTAGCGTTAGGGGATGAACCTATAGAAACAGCCGATCACCTTTGGGAAAAATGCCAAGAATTAGGAAAAACGTTAAATTATCCCCCGTTAGAAACATTAATTGATCGACTTGATCAACATCAAGTAAAAATTGGTTTTCCCCCAGGAGAAGATGATATTTCAAATGACTATGTAGAACTTTTAAAACCTGATCAATCTTTACGTTTTGATGCTATTCCTGACCCGGATAAACCCCAACTTAAAGGCGAAGTTTATCCCCTACAAATTCATGATACCTACGCCATTGATATTACCTTCTTTTGTCGTCCTGAAGAAGTTGTTAATCTTGCTGAAATCAACTATTTTTTAAACCCTAATTATTGTTTATTACCCGCTAATATTCAATCGGATTTAGGACAAACCTTAATATTATTTGCGGAACCTTTACTATCAAAATCAGATCATTATCAAGACTTTGCAAATGCTTGTGTTGAGGCGTTATTTCCCAGTTCAGACGCACAACGGTTGTTAGCAAATTCTCCCTTAGTAGGAGAGTTGTTTGGAAGTCCGATTTTTGAATATGATACGGGAGAATATAACCCCTCGAACTCGATTCATTTGTTAATTTGGTTTAATTGTTCTCCGCGAACCCAAATGTTAGAAGCACAGGGAAACTATTATCAATTGTTAATTAATTTGTTGTGTTGTCGAAATAAAATTCTCTATAGTTATACTCAAGCTCGTTGGTGTTATCAACAAGCGAAGGATTTATATAAACAATTATTACCTAAAGTAGAGAATCTCAAGAAATTACCCCAAAATCAAACAGAAAAACTAGCAAATTTAAAACAGGAGTTAATTAAAATTCCTCAATCTTCCTTTGAATATGGCGAATATATTCAACAGATGAAACTTCAGTTAAATACAATAGAAACGAATCTTAAAAATTATCAACGTTATCTAAATCAACTGAATAATATTCTGATACCAGAGGATGATTTACCCTTTTTTAATAAATTTGAAACCCGCACAAAAAACAAATTTATAGAACAAATTAACGTTGATTTAGGCTATTTAATACCGGGTCAAAATTTGTTTTCAGAATTAATTAATACTATTCGCGGATTAGTTGAAATTGAACAGGCGGAAATTGATCGCTCCTTAGAAAAAACAATTTCAATATTAGGAGTCGGTTTAGGTATGGGAGGAATAGCAGCATCGACATTTTCCAGTTATGTTGAAAGACCTTTGATTAATTCTAATCAATCCCCATCTAAAACATCCATTAATCCAGGGATATTTGCCTTTTTATTGAGTGTAAGTATCGGTTTATGCTCAGGATTATTAATCTATGTATTTTTCCGTCGTAAATACAAAAGATGATCAAAGGATTGATCCCATGTCTATTAATTATAGTCGTCGCCGTAAATTACAAAGATACCTGGATTTGGATAGCCAACTATATTGATGTCGATCCCGCTAAGTTATAGCGCTACGCGAAAGGGAACAGGGAACAGGGAACAGGGAACAGTAAGAAGTGAAAGGGTTTCAAGATTTAGAAATGTCCTAACTGTAATGCGTAGCACTATATTTAAGTTAATGCGATCGCATGATGACGAATATGATCCTCGATAAATGTGGCAATAAAATAATAACTATGATCATATCCGGGCTGCATTCGTAAGGTTAAAACCTGTCCGACCGCAGCACAAGCTTTTTGAAAAACTTCGGGTAATAATTGTTCTTGTAAAAACGGATCAGCCGTGCCAATATCAATTAAAATCGGACGATTAAATTGTCCTCGCTGGACTAATTCACTGGCGTCATAATTGCGCCACTCGTCTTGATTTGCTCCTAAATAAGCATTAAAGGCTTTTTGACCCCAAGGACAACGCATCGGGGCCATAATCGGAGCAAAAGCAGAAACGGATAAATATTGTTCAGGGTTGCGTAACGCACAGACTAACGCCCCATGTCCCCCCATAGAATGACCGAAAATCCCCTGTTGATTCGGAATGACGGGAAACTGTTCGGTGATGAGTTGGGGTAACTCCTCGACGATATAACTGTACATCCGATAATGACGACTCCAGGGTTCTACCGTCGCATCGAGATAAAATCCCGCCCCAGTTCCTAAGTCCCAGGTGTCATTTTCCCCTGGTATTCCGGTATTGCGGGGGCTGGTATCGGGTACAACGACCATTAAGCCGTATTTTGCAGCTAACCGTTGGACGCCTGCTTTAATCGTAAAGTTTTCTTCCGTACAGGTTAACCCCGAAAGGTAGTAGAGTACGGGAACAGGGTGAGATTGAGCTTGGGGCGGTTGGTAGACGGAAAATCCCATCTCGCTATTACAGAGGGCGGAAAAATGACGATAGAAGCCGACTTTACCGCCAAAGCATAAACTTTCACTGATTTTGTTCAGGGTAGAGATCATTTGTTGACTGTTGAGGTGTTGGCTGTTGAGGTGTGGGCTGTTGACGGCTACGGGCGGGTTTTTTGAGATCTTTGCTTAATTAACGAAAATTTTGATGAACCCGCCCCTACGGTTGTGACTACACCATTTCAAACTTATTTTATCCATCCCAAAAGCAATCTCTGGTTTTCCGTAATTTCCCTTTAATATCCTGTAGCTAACTTTTAATTAACCTTTAAATTCTTTCTTCATCATGATTAATCCAAATTTTGTCAAACACCAACTTAAAATTAAGGCTTTTCACCATCAAGAATTGTTAGAAATTGCCTTAACTCATCCTGATGCGATTAGCGAAAACTTAGATTTAACTCCCGAAGAACAGAAGTTAAGAACCTTAGAATATTTGGGAATTAGTCGTTTAGGTTCTAACCTGTTTAGCCAGATGGTGAGTGATTATCTCTATCTGCACTGTTCCCATTTAGGATCAGCAACCTGTACTTTGTTAAAAAGTGATTTAGTCAGTCCCGCTATTTTAGCACAATTAACGATAAAAATCAATCTGGATCAAGGAAGTGATTTAGGGAAAAATTATCCGTTAAAACCCGACTTTGAACAAGAAAAAGTATTATCGGAACTGTTTGAAGCGGTGGTCGGTGCTGTATATTTAGAGTGGGAGCGAGATTTTGAGAAAACCTATAATTGGTTAGCGAATCAATTTTTAGCAGGGGTTGTGAATCAAATTCTGATGGATTTATTTATCGAATTTGTTCCGGCTGCGGACTGGGATGCTAATTTTTATCCTTGGTTTGGTTCTAATCATTTAACCTGTCCTTCTAAAAAATCGGCATCAAAATCAACCTCTCTTTTCTGCTCCTAAACTATCAAACCCTTAAAATAAACCTATATTCGGAATGCTTTTTAAAATGTTACCACAGTCCGAATTGATTCTCCTTGGTGCATCAAATCAAAGGCTTGATTAATTCGGTCAATGGGCATAACATGGGTAATTAAATCATCAATATTAATTTTACCTTCCATATACCAATCAACAATTTTAGGCACATCCGTCCGACCTTTTGCTCCGCCAAAAGCTGTTCCTTTCCAAACCCTTCCGGTGACTAATTGAAAGGGACGGGTACTAATTTCTTGACCCGCACCTGCGACCCCAATAATTACGCTCACCCCCCAACCTTTATGACAACATTCTAAGGCTTGACGCATCACCTTAACGTTACCAATACATTCAAAACTATAATCCGCACCGCCTTGAGTTAATTCAACTAAATAGGATACTAAATCTCCTTCAATTTCCTTCGGGTTAACAAAATGGGTCATACCAAATTTTTCAGCAATGGCTTTTTTTGCGGGGTTAAGATCAACCCCAATAATTTTATTCGCCCCCACCATTTTTGCCCCTTGAATTACATTTAATCCTATCCCTCCTAAGCCAAAAACCACAACATTTGATCCGGGTTCAACTTTAGCGGTATTAATCACAGCACCAAGACCCGTTGTTACCCCACAACCAATATAACAAACTTTATCAAAAGGAGCATCTTCTCGAATTTTGGCTAGGGAAATTTCCGGTAAAACGGTATAATTAGAAAAGGTAGATGTTCCCATATAATGATGAATCATCTCACCATTTTTAGAAAAACGACTACTACCATCGGGCATTAAACCTCGTCCTTGAGTTCCCCGAATAGCTTGACACAAATTCGTCTTAAAACTTAAACAATATTCACATTGACGACATTCGGGAATATACAAAGGAATCACATGATCTCCGGGTTTAAGACTTTTTACCCCAGAACCTACTTCAACGACAATTCCGGCGCCTTCATGACCTAAAATAGCAGGAAATAACCCTTCAGGATCATCCCCAGAAAGGGTATAAGCATCGGTATGACAAATTCCTGTCGCCTTAATTTCAACTAAGACTTCTCCCTCTTTTGGCCCTTCAAGTTGAACGGTTTCTAAGGTTAACGGTTTTCCGGCTTCCCACGCAACGGCGGCTTTAACATCCATAGTTGACCTTTGATACAGTTAGTAGTATGAATTACGAATTACGAATTACGAATTACGAATTCGGGGAAAGAACTAAAACGATGATAACGGATTTCGGTTCAATTGATAACGGGGAGATATTATGAATTCTAATTCTACTTTAGCAGCGATCGCTCGTTTTTTTAACTTTCAAGAACTTCAGACTAATTTTAGGATTGAAATTCTAGCCGGAGTCACAACCTTTGTGACTATGGCTTATATTTTAGTGGTTAATCCAGCTATTTTATCCCAGGCTATTTTTCTCCAAACCTCCGGGGATTTATTTGGAGAATTAGTCATCGCCACTGCTCTCGCTTCCGCCTTAGCAACCTTAGTTATGGGATTATATGCTAAATATCCCTTTGCATTAGCACCCGGAATGGGATTAAACGCCTATTTTGCCTTTTCCGTAGTGTTAGGATTAGGTATTCCTTGGCGGGTTGCGTTAGCAGCTATTTTAATTGAAGGTTTAATTTTTATCGCCTTAACCCTAAGTCAATTTAGGACTCAAATTGTTAAAGCAATTCCTGAAGGAATTAAACACGCCGTCGCCGCCGGAATTGGTTTATTTATTGCTTATATTGCTTTAACGGGTACAAAAATTATTGTCACGGATGCAGCCACTACCACAACATTAGGAAACTTAAACGACCCGACTGTATTAATTACTATTGCTGGAATTTTAATTACTTCGGCTTTAATTGCTCGTCGAATTACTGGAGCCTTATTATTAGGAATTTTAGCAACAGCCGGCTTAGGATGGATTTTAGGAATTGCCCCCTGGCCAAAAGGAATTATTGGTTTACCTCAATTACCCGTTGATTTATTCGGTCAAGGAATTATTGGGTTAAAACAAGTCTTAGAAGTGAATTTTTTCCAGATATTTACGATTATCTTTGTGTTTTTCTTTGTGGATTTATTCGATACGGTGGGAACTCTAACGGGATTAGGAATGAAAGCAGGTTATATTAATAAACAGGGGGAATTTCCTCGTGTTACAGAAGCGTTTATGGCCGATGCAGTGGGAACCACAACGGGGGCAATTTTGGGCACTTCAACGGTAACAACTTATATTGAATCTGCATCAGGAATTTCTGAAGGGGGAAGAAGTGGGTTTACGGCGGTAATTGTGGCAATATTATTCACGATTTCAATATTCTTTATTCCTCTATTATCCGCTATTCCTAGTTTTGCAACGGCTCCGACTTTAATCATTGTAGGAGTGTTAATGATGGGAAGTGTGCAATATATTCATTGGGATGACCCCGCAGAGTCTATTCCTGCCTTTTTAACAATTTTTATGATGCCATTAACTTATTCCATCGCCGACGGTTTAGCCGTTGGTTTAATTACTTATCCTCTGATTAAATCCTTTCAAGGAAAGTTCCATGAAACTAATATAGCAATGTGGGCTTTAGCTGTTATTTTTATTTTGAAGTTTGTTTTTGTTGGGAAATAATATTCCATCCTTTAATGTTTGCTACAAATACTTAATGGGGTGACTATTCCCTATTCCCTATTCCCTATTTTCTTTTCCCTCCTGTTCCCTGTTCCCTGTTCCCTGTTCCCTGTTCCCTGTTCCCTGTTCCCTGTTCCCTGTTCCCTGCTATAATTAGTAATTACTAATTACTGATTCTGCTGTATGTTCTTTTTGAGAAATGGGAATACAAATTTCAAACACGGTAAAATTGTCTTGATCTCGATAACAGAGAATAGTTCCTCGATGTTGTTCTACAATTATTTTATAACTAATCGATAACCCTAACCCCGTTCCTTTTCCGACGGGTTTTGTGGTAAAAAATGGATCAAAGAGTCGAGTTTTAACTTTATCTTCAATCCCAGGGCCATTATCTCGAATAATAATTCTGACTTGATCTAAAGGCGGAAATTTCCCCTGATTTTCCATTAAATTAGGATGAATCACATCCGTACTAATTTTAATCAAACGGGGCTCAGGTTGATTGTCTAAAGCATCAATTGCATTACTAAGAATATTCATAAAAACCTGATTTAACTGTCCTGCATAACACTCCACCCTCGGTAATTGACCATATTCCTTAATTAACTCAATTCCCTCAAATGCGCCTTTGGGTTTTAAGCGATTTTGTAAAATTAATAAGGTGCTATCAATGCCATCATGAATATTAACAGGCTTCATTTCTGCTTCATCTAATCGAGAGAAATTCCGCAAAGACACCACAATTTGACGAATGCGATCGGCTCCCATTTCCATCGACGATAGAATTTTAGGTAAATCTTCAACTAAAAACTCTAATTCAATTTCTTGGGATTTTGCTTGAATTTCTGGATTCGGATTTGGATAAACTTCTCGATACAATTCCAATAATTCTAAAATATCTTGAGTATATTCTTTGGCATAAGTTAAGTTACCATAAATAAAATTAACTGGATTATTAATTTCATGGGCAACTCCCGCCACCATTTGACCTAAACTGGACATTTTTTCGCTTTGAATTAACTGTGATTCCTTTTGCTTTAAATCCTGTAACGCTTCACTCAGATGAAACGCTTGGGTTTGAGCCGCTAACGCCGCCGCCCGGGTTTGGGCGTATAATTCAGCTTGGTCAATGGCGATCGCTAACTGATCCACCACCGCGCGTAAAAGCTCCATCTCACTCTCCCGCCAAGGTCGAAACACCTGATAATGATTACAAACCACCGCCCCCCGTTGACCAGAGCGAGTTTCTAAAGGTAACAGCAACAACGAAAAAATCCCCGCATCTTGGAAAAACCGACGGGTAGACTCATCTAAAATAGTCGTTGTTTGCATATTATCAACCTGAATCGTCGCTGACATCCGAATTTTTTCAGCTAACAGAGGAATTTGTTCCGGGGGATAATCCTGCAAACCATTAGATAAATGAGGATTTAAAGCTTCGTGAGTAACAGTAAAACTCGGTTGTTGATTCGGCTGCATAAGCAAATACCAGAGAAAATGACATTGATCGACTTGTAACAAAGCTCGAATTTCATGCACCGCCGTCCCTAAAATCGTATCAATATCCAAAGAATCCCGAATTTGACTCGCTAACCGAAACAGTAACCCTTCCCGCCGACTTTGCAACTCTTCCCGCGCCTTCACCCGATCAATTCCCACTGCTAAAGCATTCGCCACCCATCCCAACACCCCTCGCACTTCATCATTGAGGCTTTCTTGGCTACAAATGGCCATTAATCCCACTAAACGGCCTTCGACTACCAACGGAAAATCAAAGGTACGATTTTTTAGAGCCGGGAAAGGGTAGGGAATGGAACGATTTAAGACATCCGTTTCTGTAATATTACCTTCATGAACTGTTAACCCGGCGCTCGCTTGCAGATCTAACCGATTGTTTTGCAGATTCAACGTCCAAATTCCCACCCCCGCCACATCGGGATATTGGGAAATTGCTGCTGTACAACGGCTGAGAATCGTCGCAATTGACCCGCCATGTCCGAGGGCTGTTCCGACTTCCGCTTCTAACTGAGATAGGCGTGAACGTTCTAAAAGTAAGGTTTCCGCTTGTTTGCGTTCGGTAATATTACGCGAAACCGCAATAATTTCATCAAGGGTTTCTGAATCTTGATTTCGCAACATGACCCAGCTACTTTCAAACCAAATATAGTTCCCATTGCGACATCGAATCCGGTAACTGATGGTATAAATCTCCGGGTGATTTGGTAATAGCAGATATTGTTGTTTAGCCGATTCTAAATCATCGGGGTGAATCAATTCATACAGCGATTGTCCGATCAATGCTTCCGGTTCATATCCTAATAATTGCCGACTGGCTGGAGAAGCGTATAAATAAGTGCCATCAAGGCTATGTCGGGAAATCAAATCTGTGGCATTATCGGCTAGAAGTCGATAACGAGCTTCACTTTCGCGTAAAGCATCTTCTGACTGTTTGCGTTGGGTAATATCGGTTTGAATCCCAATAAAATGAGTTAAACGTCCTTCTCGGTCACGCACCGGAGAAATCGACAGTTCATTCCAGAAGTAACTGCCATCTTTGCGGTAATTTTTGAGGGTGACAATACAATCTTGTCGGTTGATAATAGCATGACGAATGCGAACCAGTTCTGCTTTGTCCGTATCTTCACCTTGAAGAAACCGACAATTGCGTCCTAAAACTTCCTTCTGAGAATAGCCTGTTAATCGTTCAAAGGCCGGGTTACAGTAGATAATTGGACAATCGGCTTGAGTAAAATCGCTAATCACAATCCCACTCGGACTCGCCGTAATTGCCCGCTCCAAGAGTCCTAGACGTTCCTCAGACTGTCTGCGTTTTGTAATGTCAATCCCCGTTGCAATCACATATTTGATCAGGCCATTGGGTTGAAACAAAGCTGTATTTGACCAAGCCACCCAATGACGCTCGCCATCGGGCTTGATCAATTCGGTTTCCCAAGAGTTTAAATAGGAATAGGAGTGGGTTTGAGGTAAAGACTGTTGGCTTTTGATCGGTTTAGGAAGTTCGTCAAACTCAATCATAATCGGCTCGGCACAGAGATGGCTAACCGTTTCCGAGGAAAATAGGTTTAATCCTAATTCAGCCAGGGTTTTTCCTTCGACTTCCTGAGCTAAATATCCGGTCAGTTCTTCACAACTTCGATTAAACCGAATAATTCTCCCTTCAGGATCGAGAACAATTACCAAGGCACTTACGGTGTCCAGAACAGCGCAAACAAAGTCTCGTTCTTGACGAACGACTTCCCAAACTTGTTTGCGTTCATTAATAATTTGTTCGAGTTGGCTAAATTTTGTTTTCGAGTGAATTAGTTGGCGATGTAAATTGATTTGGCTAACAATTTGATTATTGAGAGATTGCAACGCCTTGATCGTATCAGACGATAACTCACGCGGGCAATAATCCATCACCGAGAGCATTCCCATGATTAAATGATCGGCCGTCATTAAGGGAATACCGAGATAAAATCGAATCGGTTTATCTCCTCGGATTAAGGGTTGTGAAGCAAACCGTTTATCGTTCCAGGTATCAGAAATAATAATCGGTTCGGGTGGCAAGGTTAAGGTCGAATCAGACAATTTGTGCGGCGATGAATTATCAATCACTCCCCTATCTTCCGGGGAAGATTTGGGTCGGCTGTGCAATTCAATAATAGACTCACAGAAATTCAAATACGGGTGGATTTTTCCCGTTATACCCACCTGAGATTTTAACCACTGATGAGTGGTATCCATGAAAGTAATCAAAGCAATGGGCGTCTGAGCGAGATGAGACGCTAAGTGAGTCAAATCATCAAAGGGAATTTCTGAAACCGTGTGGATGACCTGAGAAAAAGTATTACCCTCTGAGCTAAACATGGTTTGACCTAAAAATCTTGCGTTCATTGATAATTACCATACAGAGAAGTGGCCACCCCTCAAAAAGCGGGTATTCAACACTCTGGTGAGACGTTACAGTTAACCGTCAACCGTCAACAATTCCCTAACATTTGCTTGACTCGCCTTAGCTGTATGACATTGTTTGTCCAAACGTCCTGATCTCACACAACTTTATTGATTTACCTTAATCTTAACAAAGGTTTCAGCCCTTCGCTTAACTCGATATCCTCTCCCTATTGTTCAAGTTTAAGGGAATTTCCTAGAAAAATCCTTGCTAACTTGCCATTTTCCCGGTTTAACTTGATGTCAATTTTGTCCAAAACTAGGGAATGTTTTTCCTCTATAATAAAACTAATGGATAGTCGTACTCAGATCCAGCTACAAAGCCTATTTTAAATAGGCCTGATTGTAAATGAGCAGGGCATCTCGACTAAGGAATATCAATCGCTATGTCTGTACCCCTAGATTCTATACCCACTATTTTAGCTGTTGACGATAGTACAGTCATGCAAGGACTGGTGCAACAAGCTTTAGGGAAAGAATACCGTGTCCTGGTCGCAGATAATGCAGTTGATGCTTTATCCTTGATTTACCATGAACAGGTTTCGGTCTTACTTCTGGATGTGGCCATGCCGGGAATTGATGGCTTAGAACTCTGTCGCACGGTTCGCAGTATTCCTCAGTTCCAGAATTTACCTATTATTATGTTAACAGCACGCGATGGCGCTTTTGACAAGGTTCAAGGCCGTCTGGCAGGTGCTACTGAATATCTTACCAAGCCCTTTGATGCTCACAAGTTATCTGAAGTTGTGGGTCAAGTTCTACAATTACAGTAGAAAGGGAACAGGGAACAGGGAACAGGGAACAGGGAACAGTAATAGTTATTCCCTATTGGCTTTAAAAAAAGTTAAATTGTTCTTCTGTAATTCGATTGGCTTCATACAGAGTTTCTGCTATTTCTGAAAGGGTTAAAACAGCATGAGCATGATAATGATTCTCTTTTAATCGTTCTTTAACACCTCGTTCATGATCAATTAAAACCACAATATCCTCAACTTTTAAGCCCGCAGATTTTAGTTTTTCAGCCCCTTTAATTACACTATTTCCCGTAATTAAAATATCATCGACAACAACAATGGTTTCTCCCGGTTGAAAATGCCCTTCAATTAATCGTCCAGCACCATAAGCTTTAACTTCTTTGCGAGGAAAGATCATCGGACGTTGTAACCGTAAGGATAACCCCGTCGCAGTCGGTAAAGAGCCGTAAGGGATACCCGCAATTCGATCAAAGGTTAAGGTTTCTAATATTTCTCCATAGGCTCCTACAATTTGATGGAAAATTTGCGGAGTTGAAATAATTCGTCTCAAGTCAATATAATAGGGAAAAGTTTCTCCCGATGCTTGAACATGATCACCAAAAATAATACAACCAATATCATAGAGTTGTAAAATTAAATCTCGATGGGGTTGATGTCTTAAAAAACAAACATCTGGCAACCATAAATCGCAAGTTGGATTTCCTTGAATTACTCGTTGTCGTTCTTGATTAATTTGCTCTTGTAATTCTTTTATACCCTCTTTAAGGTTATCTTGTTCTAACAATTGAGGAGGGACAGGTAATAATAATCCCTCTCCATTTAAACTTAATCCGGCGGATAAAATTTGGGTTAAATCATCTAAATCTGTTAAATCATTTTCTTCAGCTACATCCCCTTGTAATAAAATTAATCGCTCCGGTGCAGCTTGACGAATTTTTGCTAACATATCCGGCACCATTCCCACTTCTAAACCTAATTGTTCAGAAGTTCCCCAGGTTTGAGAAGTATTGACTAATTCTAAATATAAAGGTTTATCCGGTTGGGGATATTCTTGGATAATTGAAGCCGAAGGATTTGCGGTTGCACATAAAATAAATACAGCTTTATCAGGATAGACTAAAAACGGCGCAACTTGATCTAATCCCGCATAAGGAGTTAGGGTACAAGCATCAAATTTTAAGTCTTCAAATACAAAACGAGCAAAGACGGTACTTGAATTCAAATCACTGTGTTTTGCATCTAAAATCGTCGGAATATTAGGAGGAATGAATTGTAAGGTTTTTTCTAATAATTTTAAACCCGGAATTCCTAAAGTTAAATAAAACCCAAGCGAGAGTTTATAAGCACAGACAAGTTCTGAGGTTTCACGGATAACAAAATGGAGCCATTCTTGCCATTGCTCAATACTATCAGTGCAATTACTCTCAATTCCTCCACAGTTTTCAGTATCAAAAATATGGCTATCGGGATCGGGTTCTAAAGCCACATAAAGTAAGCTATTTTGATGCTCAATTGCTGCTAATAATTTATCAAAAAAGTTCATTGTTAACTGTTGTATGTTGACGGTTGACGGTCGATAGGGGATTAATGAATAGTTGTTTAAACAGAGTCTAGTTCCCTGGGTATCGGGATTTAGACCTGTTTTATTCACTTTTTTCACTTTTTGTCACTTTATTCTGCCTGAATCGTCACTTTTTGGCAACTTTTATTCACCTGATAGGGTGGTAGTCTATTGCCATGATCAAATTTGTTCGACAACAGTTGACTTTTGGACATCGCACCGAGTCTTTCACCAAAATATACCCATGCTGTGGAGTTTTTTTGAGACAGGGGCGAGGTTTACAATTTGCAACTAGGTAAGAAGCCGGGTTTTTCCCAAAGATCACTAAGGGAAATCCAACCCTTAACCAGAGAAAACATTCCCTAATTTTCATGGATTTCTACGCAATCAAACTTAACGATTAATCTGAGGAGAATAATATCGCATTTTTACTATTAACCTGTATTCAAACCATAAAATTGATGAGAGGTTAAAAAATGCGATCGCCTGAGAATAGAGGGCGGGTTTAGGGAGATAATTACTGATCATTAAAGATGGTATCGGAACCCGCCCCTACGGTGGAATTGTTAATTATTTAGCCAATGCGATCGCATTCTTCCAACAATAAAATGTAGGGGCGGGTTCTGTAATAATATTCAATTCTGATCAATAACCTTGCTAAACCCGCCCTTCTTCTTCTTAATAGCGATCGCCCTTACCTTCTTATTTATAAACATCTCCACGCGACCCAATCTTAGTAACAAAATAAACTTTATTCTCATTATCAATTATAAAAATCACCCGATAATCTCCCACTCTCAAGCACCAGTCATTTCGACCTTTTAGGGGTTTAATATCAACCAAGGTTCGATCAGCTAATAGTAACTTTAAAGCCCGGATAATCCGTTCTTAATTCTCAACAGAAAGACGCTTTAAATATCTTTCTGCTGGATTAGAAATTGTTAAATCCCAATCAATCAAGTTCCCTCCCAAATAATTCTAGCTCTACTTGTTTTAATGACTTACCTAGATCCCGCCCAGCCAAATAATCAGCTAAAGCCGCTTCACTTTCAGCTATTTCGTTAGCCGGGATGACTTCATCAGTCTCCTCAACTTCTACCCCTTGACTAACTATTTTTTGTAAGTCTTTGAGTAACTGAAATTGGTCAATTATGCTTAAACTTTGTGCTTGCTTAAGTACCTCGTTATAAGTTGGCATAGCTTTTTTGCCTACATAAAGGTTACTATACTATAGTATATAGTAATCAACAATTTTTGTCAAGATAATCTCAGAATAGGAAGCGGGTTTAGGGAGATAATTACTAATAATTAAAGAGGGTCTCAGAACTCGCCCCTACGGTGGAATTGTTAATTATTTAGCCAATGCGATCACGGTTTTTTCAACAACAAATTGTAGGGATGGGTTCTGTAATTATATTCAACTTTCAGCAATATTAATTATAGAACCCGCTCATCTTAGAAACAATCGCTCCTATATAAACCATTAAAGGTTAACTGTCAACGGTCAACGGTCAACCTAAAAGGTTTAACCATTCTTGAACATTAATACCAAGGGTTTTGCCTAATTGTAAAAGTTGACGGATTTGGGGTAGTTGCCAAGTCGTGTTTTCCGATGCAATTTCAACAGCAAAAATAGTATCTGAATGACTATTTTTGGGCAATTCTATCTGAGTTTTATGATGATTTCGTTGTAAATATCCCCAACATAACGGGATAATATGGGTCTTCAAATATTGGAAATAAAATTCCTGAGCTTGATTGAGAGAAATGCCTAAATTCAATTCATAACTGAGTTGAATTAACCGTTGTAAATTCTCTAAATCTTCTTCAATGGTAGTTAGATCACTATCCTCTAACCGTCGCCACAGCGATTGCACAATTAACCGTTCAAAAACCTCTTTTACCTCGGAATGGTGTAGCCGACATCGTAATAATTGTGCTTCTTTAGCGATCGCTTCTAATTCTCCTAAATGATTAAAACTTAATCGTCCTTCACTACTTTCAGATTCTAAGGCTCGAACACTGCTTAAAAAACGATTTCCTAACGTCACTTCTGTCGCCACTTGTAACTCAGGAGGAACGGCTAATTGATCTCGATGAAATGCCATCATAATTCCATAATTATCCCGATAAACCTGAGTATATAATTGATCTAAACGAGTTAAGGTTTCCTGGCACAATAATCCCATAATTCGCTGTCGTTCTTCGGGAAATAAATCGCGTAAACTAAAGGCATTATCCCCAAAATTCTGCACTAACCGTAAAATCAAATGAGCCGCACTGGCTTCTTGTAAGGCTTCAAATAATCGATGTTTTAAGTCAAAATAAGCTTGTCGTCCGCTAAACGGTTGAAGACAGCAATGGAAATCCCAACCTCCTAAATGTAAAACCGCAAATACAAAATGAGTTTGTTCGCGTGTAATTTCAGAGATCAATAGAACTTCACCCACGGCTAGGCTTAAAGAACCCATGCGCTGGATTTGATAGTCTAATTGTTGGGCATTATAACAATACAGTTGTTGCTCTTTTTGGTACGTTGTAAACAAGGATGTAATCGCATAATGAGCCGCCACTTGTTTTAAACTGACTCGCGCCGTTGCAACTAATTGCCGATAAACTTCATCCCCAGTTTTAAATAATTCAACGTTACTCGGTGCTAAGGCTAAATTAAAGATAAATTCCGCTTCTAATTCCACCCCAGCAACTTCTTCGGCTAATTCAATGGCGTGACTAGCATAGCGTAAAATTTGGGTACCTTCGGGTCGAGATAATTCTTCAAAAAACCAGCCACAACTGGTAAACATTAATAGACTATGACGCTGCATTTCTAACAGTCGTAAAGCGTCTACTTGCTCGGAATAAGTTAAATTATGGGTTTGATGTTGGGCAAAAAAATCATTCACATTGGCATCGGAACGATCTCGGATCACCTGAATATAATTATCTCTGGCAACCCAAGGATCATTAAAGAATTGACGACCATATTTGTCATATATTTCAATTAAGCGATCGCGTAACCCATTTAACGTATTGCGTAGGGGACGACGCCATTGTTGATGCCATCCTCCTCCGCTTGCACAACCGCAGTCGTCTTGCCATCGGGCCACCCCATGACTACAACTCCAAGCGGTCAGGGGTTTAAGTTCCACTTCCCAAGTTGGAGAATGCAAACTTAAATAATGGCCAAAATTCGTTACTGTCCATCCCTGTTGGGGAAATTCTTCCACAAAAGCATAGGCCAGACATTTTTCGGTTCCCCGCTTATGGTGGCCAAAGGTTTCGCCATCGGTGGCCACAGAAATTAATTGTGTTGGACGATCATCTCCCCGCACCGCTTGACTAATGCGTCCTGATAGGTGCCCAGAACTATTCAAAACATCATTAAACCCCATATCACGGGAGATGGGGCCATCATAAAAGAAAATATCAATATAACGAGAGTCGTCTTTTGCACCCGTCTGATCTTGGAGATAAAAACGATAGGGACGGGTGGCATCAATTTGACCCTCCCCCACTTCCTGCCATTCGGGTTCGGGACAATCCCCAGTGGGGAATGGCCGACAGCGTTGGGCTTGGGAGGGGGCTAAAATGGTAAATTTAATTCCTTCATTGATTAATACTTCTAGAGTGGCATAGTCTACGGCCGTTTCTGCTAACCAGAGCCCTTCAGGATCACGGGACATACGAGAACGAAAATCGGCTTTTGCCCAACGAATTTGGGTATATTTATCCCGTTCATTCGCTAAGGGCATAATAATATGGTTATAGACCTGGGCGATCGCATTTCCATGTCCATTTAAGCGTTGACTACTGTTGCGATCGGCTTCCAGAATTTTTTGATAGACAGATTGGTCACACCGTTCTAACCAATTCATCAAGGTAGGGCCAATATTAAAGCTTAAATATTCATAATTATTAATGATTCCTACCACTTCTCCGCGATCATTGAGGATGCGGGCAAAGGCATTTGGACGATAACATTCATGATGAATACGTTCATTCCAGTTATGGAAAGGCGCTGCACTGGATTGACGTTCAATCACGTTCAGATAGGGATTTTCACGCGGAGGCTGATAAAAATGTCCATGAATGGTGACATAAACTCCGGTGGCGGTTTGTAGCGGATCAAATTCAGGAGAATGAACAGTTTTAGTCGGGGTTTGAGTAGATGCTGACAAAACAATATTCAGGTTGGCGTCAGCAATTTCTAAAGCCTGAGACTGAGAAGTAAAAACCATGAAACTGTTATCCTATAAGGTGAAAACAACAAAAAAAATGCGAATAAAAGCCTTAATTTTGGTCTGATTCAAGAACAATTAGCAAAGACGACTTGGCTCAAGATTCTAGTATAAACATAGCAATGCTATTAGGACACAGGGAACCAAAAATAGAGCTTTTTAAGCATTATTTCGGGAGTAAATAAAGTCTGTTCATGGGTTCTGATGATATACAATTTGAAGAGACAGTTGTGAAACTTTAGGATAAAATTTTGCCGGATGTGATTGTATGATAATTAAAATCGCAAGGTCTGGCAAGTTAAGTTAAAAAATTTAATATTTGTTTATATTGCTTTGCAGAAGTGATAAATTCTGTAATCATTTCTAATGCTCATTGCTCGCATTTTAAACGGATCTTAGGAAATCGTTCTTAATCGTAGAAATCAATAGTAGGATCAAAAGGAATAGTGATTATGTGCAAATCCTGACTTTTATCCATTTTTGAATTGTTGAAGTAGATGAAATCCCCGCCCGTTCACGGCAGGGAGGATGTCAAGTTCCCATATTTGTTGTGAATTCCATGTTAAATACCAAAACTCTGCTGTCAGCACTGTTAATTTTTATCCCGATTTCGATTGCGGCTCACTTTTTAGAGTGGGGATCAACCGTTGTATTTGTCACCTCAGCGTTAGCGATTATTCCTCTAGCGGGTTGGATGGGAACGGCCACAGAAGAAATTGCTGTTGTGCTTGGCCCCAATTTGGGCGGGTTATTAAATGCCACCTTTGGTAATGCGACTGAATTGATTATTGGGGTTGTTGCCCTCAAAGCTGGATTAATTGATGTGGTCAAATCCAGTTTGGTCGGATCAATTATGGGAAACCTGCTTTTAGTCATGGGGTTATCCATGTTTTTAGGGGGTTTGCGCTTCAAAGAGCAACAATTCCAGCCCGTGATTGCCCGTTTGAATGCCTCGGCGATGAATTTAGCCGTAATTGCTATGTTAGTGCCAACCGCAGTAGATATTACCTCCATTGGCATTGAGGAATCGACCATGCAAACCCTCTCGGCTGCGGTGGCGGTGGTTTTGATTACGGTTTATATCCTCACCCTGCTGTTTTCGATGAAAACCCATTCCTATTTATATGATGTGGGAGTTGCTGAAAATGATGCTGATGGACAAATCAGCCCAGAAGAAGTCGGACATGAGGCGGAAAAGGTTAATTTAAAGCTGTGGATTGGTGTTCTGTTGTTGGCTACGCTGACTGTAGCCTTTGAATCGGAATTATTAGTCGATACGTTAGAGGAAGCTACTTCTAGTCTGGGACTCACCGCACTGTTTACTGGGGTAATTTTAGTTCCGATTATTGGAAACGCAGCCGAACACGCGACGGCCGTTACCGTTGCCATGAAGGATAAAATGGATTTATCCGTATCGGTGGCGTTGGGTTCGAGCTTACAAATTGCTTTATTTGTCGCCCCAGTGTTAGTGTTGGCCGGATGGATATTAGGTCAGCCGATGGATTTGAATTTTAACCCCTTTGAATTAATCGCTGTTGCTGTTTCTGTGTTAATTGCCAACTCCGTCAGTTCTGATGGTCGTTCTGATTGGTTGGAGGGGATTTTACTCTTGGCGGCTTATACCGTACTCGGTATTGCGTTTTACTTCCATCCGATTATTGACGGAATTGGATGAGCGGGGAATTTATTCAAGAAGTCAATATCTTAAAAGTTAAGGTAACATTGATACAGGTTTTGAATTCGGTGTAACTAGACAAAGTAAAAACCTGGCTAAATTTGTTGGGTGCATTTCATCCCTAACGGTATGGAAGTCTAGGAAAGCCAAATTTAAAAAAAACCTAACCAATGTTTTAAATCTTGGAAAAGCTAGGGATAGACAGTCCCAAAGCCTGCCTTCATGAAAATGGGGGTAACGCTTCTGGAGAGTTGACCTCTACTTTTGGAGGAGCAATCCTGTTAAAGCAAGTTGATTCGTCGAAAGAAGAATGGAAGTGTCTAAAGACGCGGAAAGTGTCAAAGTGGAATTAGTCACCAGGAGAGAAGACAACAGGATCTGGGGTCTGGGGTCTGGGGTCTGGAATATAGAGGTACACCAGATAGGTTAGAACAGGCGTAAAGTTTTTAATTTTAATGCCAAATTTATAACTTTTACGGCTTCCCTTAAACTGTACATCTTTACTTTTACCCCACACTAACTTGATCGCATAACTTTTTTCTTCCTTTCCTCTAAATTTGCAACCTAGATCTGGGTTCTCGCTTCTGTGAGTTATTGCCTTAATCCTAAGTGCCCAAATCCAACTGATTCAGCAAACGAGAATCGGCGCATTTGTTGTCAATGTGGCTCTGATCTTTTGCTGGAAAGACGATATCGTGTTATTAAACAACTCGGAGGAGGAGGTTTTGGCAAAACATTTGAAATTGATGATCAGGGGAAATGTAAGGTTCTCAAGGTTTTATTAAAAAACCATCCGAAAGCAGTCGCTTTGTTCAAACAAGAAGCGAAAGTTTTGAGTCAGCTTAACCACCCTGGAATTCCTAAAGTTGATCCTGATGGATACTTTACCTATCTTTCCAAGGGCAGTGAAGAACCCCTTCACTGTTTGGTCATGGAAAAAATTGAGGGGTTAAATTTACAAGACTGGATGAAGGAACGAAAAAAAGAACCCATCAGTCAAGAACAAGCTTTAGAATGGTTAAAACAACTGGCTGAGATTTTAGATCAAGTTCATCGTTTGCAATACTTCCATCGGGATATTAAGCCTCAAAATATCATGCGAAAACCCAATGGACAGTTAGTATTAATTGATTTTGGCACCGCACGGGAAGTTTCAAAAACCTATATAGTTAAAGTTGAACAGGGGCAAAACGTCACAGGTATTGTCTCCCCTGGATATACACCCCCAGAACAAACCAATGGGAAAGCGGTTCCGCAATCCGATTTTTTTGCTCTCGGACGAACTTTTATTTATTTATTAACTGGAAAACCCCCCACTGCTTACCCTGAAAATCCTCGAACTGGGAAGTTGTTATGGAGAAAAGGGGCCCCCAATATTTCTGATGAGTTGGCAGCAGTTATTGATTATTTAATGGCACCTTTTCCGGGTAATCGCCCCCAGAGTCCACAGGCGGTGTTGCAATGTTTGGCAGAAATTGATCTGAATAAAGCGACTAATAGTAAGAATAATAGCAGTGAAACTAAAGATGCCTCTTCTTCTAAACGCCAACGTCCTAAACGAGAACGAGAAGACAATAATCTGATCAAGGGTACGGGGTTAAATCTTTCCGCTTCTAAAATTACATTCCCTAAAATTCCGCTTAAATATTTAGGGGTTTTAGGAACATCTTTATTGGTATTAGGAGGGATTTACACTCAAATTGATGGCTATGCGCGCTATGGATTTATTCCGGCTAATCCCCTTCTAATTTTAAAAAGTTTACCCAGTAGTATTTTTTTACAGGACTATAAACGAGCCGTTGGCCAGGTGTATGCTGTTGTCATTAGTCCCAATAATCAAACTCTTGCTGTAGGAAGTTTTGGGGCGATTAGAATTTGGGATTTGAAAACAGATGCCGAACCTCGTACCATTGCAGCCCATTCCAGTTGGGTGAAAGCCTTAGCCATTAGTCCCGACGGTAAAATTTTAGCGAGTGGGAGTAATGATAAAACCATTCGTCTTTGGGATTTGAAGGAGGGAAATCGAATGCGAACGATTGAAGGCCATACCGAAGGGGTGAATGCGATCGCCTTTAGTCCCGATGGCCAGACCTTGGCGAGTGGTAGCGATGATCAAACCATTCGTCTCTGGGGTTCAGAAACGGGATCTCGGCAATTAACCATTGCGGGTCACGAAGGGGCAATTCATGCTCTGGCTTTTAGTCCTGATGGTCAAACTTTAGTCAGTGGGGGAACAGACCGAATCATTCGGTTTTGGAATCTGCAAACAGGATCTCGCAAGCGCAGCATATCAGGCCATGAAGGGGCAATTAATGCTCTTGTTTATCATCCCAATAGCCAAACATTAATTAGTGCCAGTGATGATGGCACGATTCGGTTGTGGAATCCCAATACAGGTGAACAAAAAGCCGTCTGGAAAGCCCATAATAATCCGGTGAAATCCTTAGCGATCACCAAGGATGGTAAAACCCTTCTTAGTGGGGGCGATAGTGTAATTGTTTGGGATCTGAAAACGGGGAAAAAACTGGCAACCTTATGGGGTCATTCTAAACCGATTAATGCTTTAGCCGTGAGTTCAAATGGTCAAATTGTTGTTAGTGGGAGCGAAGATAAAACTATTAAAATTTGGCAAATGCCTTAATCAGTTATCAGTTATCAGTCATCAGTTATCAGTCATCAGTTTTAAAAAGTCTCCTGCAATTTAATCTAATTGATTGTTGGATTGTCCAAAAAATTGATTAAAGAAACTAGAAACTAAAGAAAGAACAATTGAACCGATTGACATCCTCCCGACACCAACGATCAAGCTAATGGTGCGGGATTCCCAAGGCTCACGACTTGGGTTTCTGCTTCCGTCCCTTACGGGTTTTCGCACCCGCCTGAACAGATTTACTCTGCTCAGGTCTTACAGTCGCTCCACAGACTGACACGGCCAGCCCGGCCGCCAAAATATTATTTGCTGCATTAATGTCACGGTCATGATGTGTCCCGCAATTGGGACAATCCCATTCCCTGATATTTAATGGCAATTTATCTAAAATGTGTCCGCAGTTTCCACAACGTTTGGAACTGGGAAACCATCGGTCTATCTTAATTAACTTTCGTCCGTACCACTCAGCTTTATATGTTAATTGACGGACAAATTCTGCCCAATTCGCATCACTAATTGCTCTCGCTAATTTAGGATTCTTAATCAGATTTCTCACCGCTAAATCCTCAACTACTATCGTTTGGTTTTCCCGAATCAGTTGAGTGGTTAGCTTATGAGTATAATCCCTTCTGCCATCGGCAATTTGGGCATGAATTCGAGCTACTTTTTTTCGAGCTTTCTCTCGATTTCTTGAGTCTTTGATTTTCCGACTCAAAGATTTTTGAGCAAGTCGAAGTTTTTTGTATAACTGATTAAAGTGTTTAGGATTAGCAACCTTAACCCCGTCAGATGTTGTAAATAAACTAGAAATTCCTAAATCTATTCCTACATTTTTATCGGTGGGTTCTAATTTGTTATTAGTTAAATCATCAATTCTTAAAGAGACAAACCATCGACCACTAGGGTCTAACTTAACTGTTACTGTNTTCGGCTTTTTTGAGCTTAGGTAATAGGGCGTTGAGTGCTACCTGTCCTAGCCATAACCCCGTATCTTGATAAACCTGAATAGATTTATTTAAGGCGTAATTCCACCACCAGCGCGAACATCCAAATGTTTGGGCTAGTCGTGCTTTTTGCCATGCAGTTGGATATAGACGGACTTGTACANTTATTAAGCCTCAATTCTTAAATGATCAAGTCTTAGAACAGAGCATGAGTTTGGCATAACCCATTCTTATTCCAGGGTATGACCCCCCAATTACAATTGTGACATGGCTGTGTTAGTGTTACTACTGATCTCAGTCCCAAAATCATTAAATAAAGATGTAAAAAACCCTCCAGGCTAAACTGAAGGGTTAGAAGACAATAGAATCGAGAATTTTAAGGTTCTTAAAAATCAGTGAAGGTCAAGAGTTTTCTAGCCAACTAAGTCAGGGCTGTCTCAACAATTAACCCGCAACCGAAAAAAACGCAGTGACTCCTATCCAACTACAGCAACGGGTTGCAGTAAGGCTTCTTTGAGTAATTCAGCTTTATCTGTCTTTTCCCAAGGTAAATCTAAGTCTGTCCGACCTAAATGACCATAAGCGGCTACCTCTTGGAAGAAACGCCCTCCCCGCAGACCGGGTAATTTTTGTAAATTAAACGATTGAATCATTCCCGCCGGACGCAATTCAAAGTTGGCTTGGACAACTTCCAACAGTTTATTTTCATCCACCTTCGCAGTTCCAAAGGTTTCAATCAAAACGCTGACGGGTCGGGCCACCCCAATCGCATAGCTTAATTGCACTTCACACTTATCCGCTAACCCCGCAGCAACAATATTTTTCGCTACATAACGGCAAGCATAGGCCGCACTGCGGTCTACTTTCGTGGGATCTTTACCGGAAAATGCACCCCCACCATGACGGGAATATCCCCCATAAGTATCGACAATAATTTTGCGACCTGTTAAGCCGGAGTCCCCTTGAGGGCCACCAATCACAAATTTACCCGTTGGGTTAACTAAAAAGCGAGTTTGGTCATCGGGTTTAATGGCAATATCCGCAAATACGGGTTCGACAACGGTTAACCACAAATCTGCTTTAATTTTTGCTTGTACTACCGCCTCATCGCTAATATCTCCAATGCTCGCGGTATGTTGAGTCGAGATTAAAATCGTATCAATGCCAACGGGACGATCATCTTCATAGATAACGGTGACTTGGGTTTTGCCATCGGGACGTAAATAGGGCAGTTTCCCATTTTTTCGTACCGTTGCTAATTGCCGAGAAATCCGATGGGCTAAACTAATGGGCAATGGCATCAGTTCGGGGGTTTCATTACAGGCGAAACCAAACATGATCCCTTGATCTCCGGCTCCGATGGCATCGAGTTGTTCCTCACTTAACAGTTCTCTGGCTTCTTGAGCTTGATTAACCCCTTGAGCAATATCAGGAGACTGTTTATCTAAGGCAATTAAAACGGAGCAGCTATCGGCAGAAAAGCCATTGTCTGCATCCACATAACCAATCTCCGCAATTTTTTTTCGGGCTAAATCGATATAGTTAATTTGCGCGTTGGTCGTAATTTCACCCGTGATCAGCACTAAGCCAGTATTAACAACCACTTCGGCGGCAACCCGACTTTTGGGATCTTGAGTTAACAGGGCATCTAAAATTGTATCTGAAATTTGATCACAGATTTTATCGGGATGACCTTCAGTAACGGATTCGGACGTAAATAGGTAACGGCGAGACAATAATCATTCCTCCTTGGATTTGAATGGGATTCATCCAGTGCAGACGCGCCAGGTCACATCTGTAACTGCATGGCATTGAAATTACACTACTACAGCTAGGCCCAGATAGGAGCTAAGATGTGAACTACCCACACTGACTTGGAGTACCAAGTACAGTGTCGGCTTCTGTACTCACAGGCGAATGCCACAACTTAGGCTTTTGCCCAAGATAGGGTCTTACATCCCCTCCTACAGCAGAAACGGCTGCACCATCCGTCTTTAGCATTCTAATGCCTTCGGCTCTAATATTGATCGCTGCGTTTCCATCACGGTCATGATCAGTACCACAATCGGGACAAGTCCATTCCCTCATATCTAATGGCATCTCACTGACTTGATAGAAACAATTAGAACAGAGTTTGGAACTGGGAAACCATCTATCAATCTCGACTAACTTNGAGAACCGAGAAATGGCTTGCCATGCTCTATCTGCACTTGACTGTCTTGCCTGAGAATTTAATTTGCTTGCCCAAGGAGTTGTAGAGTCTTTCGCTAAAACAGCGCAAAGTTTCTGCAAGTCATTTCTTGTAGTCCCTTTGTTCTCCATCCAATATTTAACGCATTTGTTTCTGACAAATTGCGCTGTCCTAATAGATTCATCAAGCTTTTGATATTGCTCTGAAGTGCCGTTCTTTAACTTGGTTTCTACAACTAACATAATTCCCTCGACCTGGGGTTTACCACTATTATAACACACTTTACCCAAGATTTGTAGAATTAAATCGTTACTTCGCATCTGAGTTAGTGGGTGGGATTTCATCCCNGACCGATCACCTCCTGATCTAAATATATTACTACATACTCAGAAAACAATCGGACAGATGGGGTCAACTCCGTACCTACGTTGACCCGTCTTTCATACCACCGCTCACCTGGGTTATTGTAGAGCGGGGGACTTCCCGGCGGTGTAAGTTAAGGATTTAGAGAATTTACACCATGATTGCAATCCTATCTGCAAGCTATCTTCTAGGATGGGACGGATCACGGTACAGAAAGTTGCGACAATCTCAACCGTGTAAGGGTGTAAATCAAATTTAGACTAAAATTTTAATCTCATCTAATTGGGAAATCACCACATCCGCACCTTTGATGTGTTGAGGATTTGATCTGTTCCAGCAAATACCCACACAACCCCCGGCTCCGGCTGCCAACGCCATGTCAATATCCCCCTGAGCATCTCCCACCATTAAAGTGACGGAGGGATGAACCCCAAGCAATTGACAAGCATTCAGAAATAAAATTGGATCGGGTTTAGTTGGGCCTTCATCGACCCCCATTTGTAAGTCAATATAGGGTTCAAGTTCATGGTGTATGACAAAACGCTGAACTTGTGAGGTCGGAGCCGCCGACAGAATTCCCACCTTTATCCCCGCCTCGGATAGGTATTTTAAGGTTTCTAAACACCCAACAAACAAAGGCGAAGGCGGTCGAGACTTAAGATATTGATCCGCATCCCCAAAGGCACGACGGGCAATATTTAAAGATTCTAACCATCCTCGTCCGGTTTCAGCAATATAGGCGGCTGCCGCAATTTCATTTTCTCGTCGGCTTCCGACTGCCATTAATCCTGTGGGATCAAGGGTATTTCCCTGAACGCCAAAAGCCATCAACAGAGGTTCGCTCACACCGGGAATTTGAGCATCAATTAAACGCGATCGCTTTTGAGCTAAATTCCTCAAGAAATCGGCAGAATCCTCTAAGGTTCCATCCTTATCGAAGATAACGGCTTCAATATCAACAAAGCTAACATTTTGAACTTGAAGGGTGACCAACCTCAAACACTCCACAAAGAACAGGGAACAGGGAACAGGGAACAAAGAACAGGGAACAGGGAACAAAGAACAGGGAACAGGGAACCCGAAAAAAATTTATTCCCTCTTCTCTTCTTAAAAAAATAGGGAACAGGAAAAAGATTGATTTCCGCTTCCCTATCCCCTCTTCTTTTTTCTGCGGTTGAACCTTATACCCCTTCGGCAACGGGTTCAATGTCTTCTTCGATGGCTGCTGGAATATCATCGTCAATGGCGGACGGGATTTCATCGTCCTCAATGGCGGACGGGATTTCATCGTCCTCAATGGCGGACGGGATTTCATCGTCCTCAATGGCGGACGGAATGTCAGCTTCATCCACTTCTGAGGGGACTTCAACCGTTGCCGTTCCCTGTTGAGCCGCCAAGAGTTTTTCCCGGAATTTGGCTGCCATTTCTTCAGCTTTCTCATAAACAAGCTGAGGATTTTTAACCATCGCTCCCGGTTCGGGTTCCAGTTGTTTTGTGGAAAGGGAAATCCGGCCCCGATCTGCATCTAAGTCAATAATCATGACTTTGACTTCATCATTGACATTGAAAACGCTATGAGGTGTATCAATGTGATCGTGAGAAATTTCTGAGATGTGGAGCAGACCACTCACGCCACCAATGTCAATAAACGCCCCGTAAGGTTTAATTCCTCTAACGGTTCCTGTCACAACTTCACCCACTTCTAAGCGGTTCATCTTCCGCTCAACTAAAGCCCGACGATGGCTTAAGACGAGGCGATTACGATCCTCATCAACCTCTAGGAATTTTAAGGGTAATTCTTCAGCAACGAGTTCTTCTTTGGGTTTGCGCGTACTAATATGGGAGCCCGGAATAAAGCCCCGCAATCCTTCAATGCGAACTAAAGCGCCGCCTCGATTTGTGGCAAAGACTTGAGAGCGGACGGTAGCATCTTCCGCTTGCAGTTGGCGGACGCGCTCCCAGGCCCGCATATACTCAATGCGACGAATGGAAAGAGTTAATTGCCCATCTTCGTTTTCATCGGTGAGGATAAAAAACTCACGGGTCTCATTAGACTGTAAGACTTCATCAGGACTTTCCACCCGATTAATTGACATTTCTTGTAGTGGAATGTATGCTGCGGTCTTAGCACCAATATCAATCAGAGCGCCCCTTGGCTCTAGACTAAAAACAGTCCCCGCCACTACATCACCGGGACTAAAGTGATAGTCGTATTTATCGAGTAAGGCGGCAAAATCTTCGTGGGTAAAGCCCACATCTTTTGGTTTTGTTTTCTGATTGATCATGCGATTTTTATCCTAAAGTTGCTCCTATTAAATGGTTGTTTTGCAGTTAAGAGAGGTTTTTGATCATGGCTGCTAGAGCCAATTTTCGCTTGCGATCAAAACTGCTGACTTGACATCACAAGTACCGGGGATACCTGTGAACAACAGATAAATAGAGGATTATCGCGTCAAGTCTCGTTGACACTCCTGACCTAACCCTAGGGGTTTAGTCAAGGATTCTTGCTTCATCGAGGACTGCTTTCTGATTAACAATCAGCCCGTCTTACACCCTCTCCACAAGCTTAAAATCCGGTATGCCCTACCGTACATTAAAACTTAGTTGATTACTTGTCCCTACTCCCACTGGGTTGAGGTTACGACCCTTGGTTTTGTGGATACTGGACTTTCATGCAAACAAATCTAATTTTAGCACAGTTTTTTTGGGTCACTATCTATCTTCCCGTTAAGCTACGCTGTAACGAGAGTCCTCTTGATCTAAATTTAGATAAATCAAGGATCATCAACTTAAATATACAGCCTAAACCTTTACCCTGGGGGTGTGAGGTAAGCTGTGTTGATGTCTAGGGGAACAGGTAAATAGAGTTAACTTAAATAGTATAACTGTTCAAAGCATATCTATTATGCCACAACCGATCAATTTTGGGTCATCATGCCTAAAGTTTTGTCAGATTCAGACTAGGACTGAATCAGAATCGGACTCAATAGGAAATTAGCACCTTAATGTTGAGATCCCAGTAAGGATGCAGAACACAAAGAGGGGGGGGCTTCGATGGCGGAATCCTCACACGAGGAGGCAGAATCTTCCGAGTTTGGAGCCAGTTCAACCGCTTTCCCGTTTTCACAATCACGCTGAAAGTGATTTAACGCCTCGGCAAAATCTCGAATTCCTTGAAATTGTCGATAAACGGAAGCAAACCGCACATAAGCAACTTCACTCAGGGATTTGAGTCGTTGTAATACTAATTCTCCAATTTCTTGAGTGGGAATTTCCCTCTGGGAACGTTGTTGCAGTTCTGCTTCGATTTCATCAATAATCGATTCTAAATCGGAAGCAGAAAGTCCGGTTTTTTCACAAGCTCGAACCATACCCCGCAGCAATTTAGACCGATCAAAGGATTCCCGTTTCCCATCCCGCTTCATCACTGTAATGGGAACAAATTCAATCCGTTCATAAGTCGTAAACCGATGCTGACACTGGAGACATTCCCGCCGCCGACGAATACTTTTACCCGATTCAGCAGAACGCGACTCAAGAACTCGACTATTAGTATAGTGGCAAACTGGACACTGCATGATAAACGTCCTTTGAGTGTAGGTTTCACTGAACAGCAGTTTCCTGATCAGCGAGTACAAAGCACGGTGTGTAACGCTTGAGCATTCCCATACTGAGTGATGAGAACTCAGGGTTTTACTTAAACAATTGCATCTGAGTTCGCTCCTGCTTAAATTTTAAATTAACCCCAAACCCCCATCACTCAGTATTGGAGTGGTAGAAGATGCCCTGATTGCCAGTTACTTGCCAATCCGAGGCGGTTCCCGGAATGCAATTGCAAAAAAGAGAACTCCTAAGGCCAAGGTCAAAACTAAGATGTAAGCAACACTTTCCATGTTAATGTTTCCTAAACTTATTGTTTTCTAACAGTCTACCATTGAGCGATTAATTGACATACTCCCGGCGTCAAGCTTCGCGCTCGACGGGGGATTCTCCCAGAATCACTTCTTGAGATTACTGGCTCAACGAGACGACTTAAATCTTCAACATCTCTGTTAAAGACCCAGAGGCCGGACTCTCCCCAGTCGTTTGGGTCGGTTTCTGTTTGCCCAACAGTACCGTTGAGATCGGCTCCCAAATATTTCAACCCTTTTTTAAGAATATTAATTGCCGCATTCCAGTCTCGATCTAAAACTGTTTGGCAATCAGGGCATTGATGAGTTCTTGTACTCAATGTTTTATAAACTTTTGCCCCACAAACCGAACAATCAATAGTTGTGAATTGTGGCGGTACAGCAATGCAAGTTATCTTGTGAATCTTGGCAAAATAGTTCACCCATTGCGTGAATTGATACCAAGAAGCATCGCTAATACTTTTTGCTAACTTGTGAGTCTTCACCAAATTAGATACTTTCAAAGCCTCGTAGACTACCAAATCATTGGATTGGACTAACGCCAGAGCATCTTTGATGGCTCTGTCTTTACGTTGTCGAGAAACTTTTAAGTGTAATTTAGCTACTTTTTGCCGTTGTTTGTGATAGTTATTAGACTGTTTTTGCCCTTTTCGATGACGCTTAGATAGCCTTCTTTGAGCTTTCTTTAAGCGTCTCTCCGACTTTCTCAGGAAGCGAGGATTTTCTACTGTGTTGCCATTAGAGTCGGTATAAAACTCCTTTAACCCTAAGTCTATTCCTACTACAGAACCAGTGAATTCATGCTTTTCCTCTCGGTCATAGTTAATCAGAAACTGGCAATAATATCCATCGGCTCTTTTTACTACTCTAACTCGCCTAATCTGCTGAGATGAGTAATAGACTAAGGTTTTCTGGCTACACCACAGGTCAAAAGTTCCCGCTTTAAATCCATCGGTGAAAGTGATTTGTTTCCTGTCATCTGAAAGCGAGTATCCAGTCGTTTTATATTCTACTGACCTACTGTACTTTTTAAACTTAGGAAATCCTTTCTTTCTGATTGATGAATCTCGACAGTTAGCGGAGAACCGAGAAATGGCTTGCCATGCTCTATCTGCACTTGACTGTCTTGCCTGAGAATTTAATTTGCTTGCCCAAGGAGTTGTAGAGTCTTTCGCTAAAACAGCGCAAAGTTTCTGCAAGTCATTTCTTGTAGTCCCTTTGTTCTCCATCCAATATTTAACGCATTTGTTTCTGACAAATTGCGCTGTCCTAATAGATTCATCAAGCTTTTGATATTGCTCTGAAGTGCCGTTCTTTAACTTGGTTTCTACAACTAACATAATTCCCTCGACCTGGGGTTTACCACTATTATAACACACTTTACCCAAGATTTGTAGAATTAAATCGTTACTTCGCATCTGAGTTAGTGGGTGGGATTTCATCCCCCGTTAAGCTACGCTCTCCGCGGGGGCATTCATCCAGCATTTTTAGGTAAGAAGAAAGAAGTCTGAGCTAATCATCCCAAATCCATATAAACAGAGAGAGTTGGAAACTTTATGAACAAAGCTCCAACTCTCTCTGGATTGGGGTTTATAAAAACACTCCCCAAGCCCGAACTAGATGTATCCTAGACGGTTTTTTTGACGCGAGTGGTTTTGTCACCCACTTTCTGGAACAGACCCCACTCCACTTGTTCTTCAAGATCGGCTTCCACCCCAGCGAACACATCGCGGAAGATCGTCCGAGAACCGTGCCAAATATGGCCAAAGAAGAACAATAATGCAAAGCAAGCATGAGCGTAGGTGAACCAGCCACGGGTGCTGGTACGAAATACCCCGTCAGATCTCAAGGTTTCCCGGTCAAACTCGAACGGTTCCCCTTGTTGGGCTAAACGGGCATATTTTTTAACGCTGGGTGAATCACTAAAGGTTTTGCCATCTAACTCTCCACCGTAGAAACTGACACTCACCCCAGCTTGTTCAACGCTGTAGCGAGAATCAGCCCGACGGAAGGGAATATCAGCGCGAACCACACCATCTGCATCCGTGAGAACTACGGGGAAGGTTTCAAAGAAGTTAGGAAGACGGCGAACCGATAATTCCCGTCCTTCTCCATCTTTAAACACAGGATGGCCTAACCAAGTTTTAGCAATCCCATCACCGTTGTTCATTGGGCCAACCCGGAATAAACCGCCTTTAGCGGGGCTGTTGCCCACATAGTCATAGAAGGCGAGTTTTTCAGGAATTTTTTCCCAAGCTTCCGAGTAACTATCCCCACGAGCAACACTGGCTTGTACCCGGCGTTGAATTTCTTGTTGGAAGTAACCACTATCCCATTGATAGCGGGTCGGGCCAAATAATTCAATCGGGGTAGCAGCCGAACCGTACCACATGGTTCCAGCAACGACAAAAGCCGAGAAGAATACCGCAGCAATACTGCTGGATAACACCGTTTCAATGTTCCCCATCCGCAAGGCTTTGTATAACCGTTGGGGTGGACGAACAGAAAGGTGGAATAGACCCGCAATAATACCCACAACACCAGCGGCAATATGGTGAGCTACAATTCCTCCCGCATTGAACGGGTTAAATCCTTCTGGCCCCCAAGCAGGTGCAACGGGTTGCACGCTACCGGTGATCCCATAAGGATCGGATACCCACATTCCAGGGCCAAATAAGCCGGTTAAGTGGAATGCTCCGAAACCAAAGCAGAGTAGACCTGATAAGAACAGGTGAATGCCAAACATTTTTGGCAAATCTAAGGCGGGTTCACCTGTTCTGGGATCGGTAAATAGTTCCAAATCCCAGAAAACCCAGTGCCAAACAGCAGCTAGGAACAGTAAACCAGACAGGATAATATGAGTAGCTGCCACCCCTTCAAAAGACCAAACACCAGGGTTGGTGACGGCTTCTCCTGTGAGACTCCAGCCACCCCAGGATTGGGTTACCCCTAGGCGGGCAATAAAGGGCATGACGAACATCCCTTGACGCCACATCGGGTTGAGGACGGGATCAGAAGGGTCATAAATTGCGAGTTCATAAAGGGCCATAGATCCAGCCCAACCTGCCACCAAAGCGGTGTGCATCAGGTGTACAGAGATCAATCGTCCTGGGTCATTCAGAACAACCGTGTGTACACGATACCAGGGTAGTCCCATTGACTACATTCCTCCAGTTGATAATGGTCTACTTTTTTATTACTTTGCTTTGACACTCTCAGGTCTGTTGGCAGTACCTGCCGGAAGGCATAGACGCTGAAATTTTTTAAGAAGAACTTAAAAGGCATTGTCAAAGTACCCCCACACGCTCAAAACAACCACCAGTACGAGAGGGATTGCAATTGCGCTTACTTTAATGAAATTGTTTCAACACGCAGATAGTTATTCTTACTTGCGTTAATTGAGCGATTATAGCAAAAGATTGACGGGGATTGACACTCTCGGCGCGTAAACGCGCGGAGATTCTTAATTCAGCGACTGACCTTTAAGCACCGGATCTCTTTCGAGCAATACTCAAACCTTTCAATTTTACAAGATTTTCGCTACCGGTGTTGTTACTCTCAAGGAGTTTTCTGGTTCGAGGGTGCCGACTAAAAGTCGCTTCACAACCGCCCACCTTGGGGATTTCAACCCTCTCTATCTTAATCCTAAGCCGATGCTCAAAGCACGGGGTTTTAGACCCAAATTCTCGATAAATTATGGATTTCGGTTCATTTGACATTCTGTGGCGGCGGTTCCCAGACGTTCTAGGACTTGATCGGCTGAAATTAAGCGGGTGAGAACAACTTGACCAATGGTGTTAGAGGAGTTGGTCATTGAGGTGATGTCCGGTTTGACTTCTAGCATCAAAACGGCATCTTCAACTCGATACAGCCACATCTTTTCCTGCTGATTCTGATCCCAAATACAGAGGTTCATTTTTTGAATTTCTGGTGGACGGCGACGCAGAGCCTGATCCCACAAACCTCCTACTCCCCAAACTCGTCCTACTGTCCATCCATCCGTTAAAAAAAAGTATTTCACAGACTGCCCTAAACGAACTGACTTTAGATCTGATGTTTTACAATACCGCGAAAAGATCAATGAAGCGACGAATCTCCTCAACTCTAGGAGGTTTTTTAATGTCCATTGGGAAAACGTTTAAAATGATAGAGTACGGGGATAGAATTTGTACTGCGATTCAATATGTCAAATCAACGGTTAGGACAATTTTTAGGTGGTTTTGTCTTCGGTTCTGTCGTAGGTACGGTGGTGGGTTTGCTGGTCGCACCGGGTTCTGGGAAAGAAACGAGACAGTTACTCAAAAAATCAGCAGCAGCCTTACCCGAACTCGCAGAAGATCTATCCAGCAATGTTCAGTTACAGGCGAATCGGCTTTCAGGGTCTGCTTTACGCAATTGGGATGAAACCTTGATTCGTCTTAAAGAGGCGGTTGCAGCCGGGTTAGAAGCCAGTCAACAACAACAAACTCTGTATAAGCCAGAAGTTGAAAATCATCTCCCAGAGTCTCAAAAAACGATACGGGAACGTTGATTATCGGGGATTGTGTCTGAAAATCGCTATACTTTTAAGGCGGCTCACACTATTCTGTTGTTGATGGAAATCCAGTGACTGAACCTTTGTTTTGGCTAGCACTGTCGCTATTTTTGGTTGCAGTCAGCCTGACTGCTGTTATTGTTGTTGCTTTACCTGCCCTGCAAGCGATTGCAAGGGCAGCACGAAGTGTGGAAAAATTAGCGGATACCCTCTCCCGTGAATTTCCTCCGACATTGGAATCAATTCGTTTAACGGGGTTAGAAATTACCGAACTCACGGAGGATGTCAGCGAAGGGGTACAAAGCGCGAGTCAAGTGGTTAAACAAGTTGATCAAGGGTTAGATAGTGCTAAACAACAAGCGAAAAAATTGCAATCTACCACCGGAAGTATTTTTACCGGAATTCGTGTGGCTTGGAAAACCTTTAACCGCAAAACTTCCCCCTCTGAGTCGCAGCGTCGCTCTGGTCATCGTTTGTCAGGAAATAGCAGGAATTCTCATCAATTAAGGGAGCGAAATATTCAACGGTTAGATCTCTATTCTGAGGTTAATTTTGAGTTAGAAGATGAAGATTTAGAAGAAAATAATAATTCTTTTAATCAGGTAGATTATTAAGGGCGATCGCAGAGTTTAATATTATAGAGATGACTTAAAGCTATCGCCTCTTGAATCCGTGACCTAAGCTCATCAATTGAATTCAATGATAAGCTTAGAAGCTTTAGGTAGAATATTTTACTGTAGGAAGATGAACACCAACATAACCAATAATCACTTTTTCCGTTTTACGTTCCAGAAAAAAATGAATTCGCCAATTACATTGTTTCAGCTTAATATGTTGCTCAAATAAACGTTCTTCTCCATCAGGACAGAGAAAGGTTCGTTCTTTCCAATATTGATCAAGTGTTGGTTTACTTTCTCCAGAAACATCAAGAGAATATCCTTCTAAACTAAATTCTTTGCACCCTTGATTGATCCAAATTTTTGCATATTCTTCCAGTTGCTCTAAAGTTTCTACAACCCATTCTAATTTATCCTCTCCTGAACGAAGTCTACGCAATTGTTTAGTCCCTGCTTGACAAAATCGCAAACTAGGAAACAACTCATTCCGACAGTTCCAAAGTTGTATTCCATTAGTTTTAGAGGGTTGGAGGCGCTTTTTAATCCAATCAGCGTGTTCTAAAATGTGATTTTTATAACTAGCATGATAAACCTCTATAATTTCTTCTGTAATATTGATATTATTTTCAATTTGTATCAGAGTTGATTCTAGTCTAGTACAATTCCAACAGTTTTGAGAATTAAAACTAATTGCTATTGTTTCCAATAAATAAGCAGCTTTAAGTCCTTCTGCTTTCTTTTCACGAAAAATAACTTCATAGTCCTCATCCTCAATATTTCTTTTAAGATCAGAGTCGGTGATATCAACCGAAAAAGGAGTTTTAGTTGCAAGAGTCCGTAGAAAAGTTTGCTGTTCACGGCTGACTTCTTTATCATTCCGCCAACGCTTTAGAGGGTAGTTTTCTGCCAGAAACAAATCATGAAAATTGGTTTGAGTCCGAATTCCTTTTAATCCCTGTTTTTGGGCTGTAAGCATTGTGCTGATTAAATCAGACATCCAAATTCTCGCTGTTGGAATATCAGGAGCAAGAGGTTCTAGGGAGAGTTCATTAAATACCATCTCCAAATCCATCGCTTTATTCTTCCTCTACTGCTGGTTCTAATAAAACTTCTAATATTTTATCCCATGTATCAAAAAAATCATCGGGCCATTTATCAATTCGTCCATTTCGATCTATGCGAGGCGATATTAATTCTGCTTTATGTTGTTGATCTTTCTGAAAAAAATGTAATTGAACCTTGTGAGGATTCAACTGACCACTATGAACCGCTAAACGTATCCCATTCAAGACATGATCGCTATGGGTTTCTATAACAATTTGAACCCCACAGCTAGCTGCCAGTGCCAAGAGTTGCCCCATTTGAGATTGTCCTTTAGGATGGAGATGAGATTCGGGATTTTCAACCAGAATTAAAGTTTCAGGTTCAGCAGCCAGAATTGCTACTAAAATAGGTAAACTATATGTTACTCCAAAACCCACATTAAAGGGACTATAACCTCCTCTACTTCCTTTAAAAGAATATTTAAGTGTTACAATCTGGGTTTGTATATTTTGTTCAGTTTTGATTGAAATTCCTGGGCTTATTTCTCCCATCCAAGCATCAACTTGATCTTTTAAACTGTCTGATTTTGCTTTAGGATGACTTAATTTTTTATTAGGAATATCTTGATTTCCAAAAGCGTCTAAAAAATGAGTTGCATACTCTCCATTTATTCCAAGTTGTTTTTTTTGAATCACATCAAACTCTGACATTTGGTATGAGCTTTGAGGCCCAATTCGTTCTGCTTTTAAGTAATAAAAATTATCCTTAAAAATGCTGGATTTATAAATTTCAGGTTCAACTTTCTCTGATACCACTTTTAAAATATCTAATTCTTTAGAAGAACTAAAGCACCATATTCCTTTCTGTTCATTTTCTAAATCTATTTCAAATCTAATTAATTCATCTTCTGCATACTCAAAAAGTGCGTCTTGTCCTGTACCAATATATACTTGTTCATCCTTTAAAATTAAACCCTTGTTAGGAAGCAAGTCTCTCTGGTATGAACGACGTAACAGCATCAAAGCTTGTAATACTGAAGATTTTCCGGTACTATTTAAACCTGATAATAAGGTCAAAGGTTTAAAAGAGATGCTTTGATCTTGAAAAGACTTAAAATTGATTAGCCGTAAATTTTCAATCATTACAACACTTCCTTAATAATTGTTTCAATATGGGCTAAACGTTTTTTGACACTTTCTTTATTTCCTGTCTCTCTATAAATTGTAGCATCAAATTCACCGTTTTGTTTTCTATTTAAAAGATTAAAATACAAATCATCTTTGCGATGAATTAAGATTTGTATAGCATGATCATCTAATCGATCTAAGTTAACAGACCAAGCCTCAAATAGAGCTTTATTGATAGGATACCGTCTTTTCCGCTCAGGTGACTTGGGTTTACGAAAAGCATCTTTACCGAATATTTTAAAGGCTGCATCCATCGCTCGTTCAAAACGTTGTTTTAATAATTCAATTTCTGGCTCACTCATTTGGTTTATCTGAGCCATTTTGTCATTTAAAAAAACATCATAATCTTTAAAATTATATTCAAAAGCATGACTATCAGTTAAGGCTAAAAATCTCAAAATACACTCCTGAGCCAACATTCTTTCATCTTTTAAACTTTTATCAGTAGCGTTTTTAAAAGGCTTTGATTTTGTTAGAGATTTTAATAAATCCGTCGCTTGACCTTGATTTTTAGCATAACGCATTTCCTGTGAAGACAAAGGAAAACCAACCCGATTAATTCGCTTATATAAGCTAAAAATTACATCTTTAGATGTTCCTCTTAAGATTAAAAATATAGTTAATTCTGTTTCTCTAATTCGTCGCCTTAAATAATTAGGAATATCAGAACATTTAGCTTGATTAAATTGATCTAAAAATTCCAAATTATTTAATTTTAAGCTTTCATCTATTAAAAATTCTTTAAAAGTTGTTAACCGTTGTATTCCATCAATAACAAACCATTCTTCTTCATTTGTTGCATCAATATAAAAAGCTGGAATTGGAAAACGAATTAAAACAGATTCGATTAATCTACTTTTAGCTACTTGAGTCCAAATTCCTTGATTTCTTTGAAACTCTGGAGCTAAATTCAGTTGATTATTTTCTAATCTCGTTAGAAGTTGCTGAACCGTCATGGGTCGAGTTGAAACACTAATAGAATCAGGATCAAAAAACTCTGAAATTGTTAGTTCATCATCTGAGTTGAATAACATAATAATTATTAGTAAAAATTTTCAAATTCTAGGCAAAGTTCTATCGCCTCTTGAATCCGCTGCATAAGCTCATCAAGGGATTTTGCTTGTGTATGACAACCTTTCAAACTAGGAACTGAAGCTACAAAATAACCATCAGAATCTTTCTCAATCAGTACATTAAATTCTTTAATCATTTTCTAACCTCTAGCTAAACCAAAATAGGAGCAAGTCTAGTCTTGCCCCTATCATCATAGATTGATTTTAGCTAATTTTGTCAATTAAACCTTCGCATCTTCCTTAACTAACTTATCCCAACCTAAATCCTTGAGACTGTTATTCCGACGTAACGGACGAGTGACTAACTCCAGAATATCCCGTGCATTGGTGAACCCGTGAGTTTGAGCAAAGGTAAATTCAACTGACCATTTCGTATTAATTCCCCGTGCTTCTAAGGGGTTGGCGTGAGCCATTCCGGTGATTACTAAATCCGGTTTTAACTCATAAATTCGTTGAATTTGATTGTAATTATCCGGTTTTTCTACAATTCTCGGTAACGGAACGCCCATCTCCTGACAGGTTTTTTCTAATAGTTTTAACTCCGCTTCTTGATAACGTTTATCCATGTAAGGAATGCCAATTTCTGGGCAAGTCATCCCGCAACGAATTAAAAATCGGGCTAAGGAAACCTCTAATAAATTATCCCCCATGAAAAACACCGATTTCCCGCGAATAATTTGCAGATAATCTTCCATACTCGCCCAAATTTGTGCTTCCCGTTCCTCTAAACCCTTGGGTTCAATATTAAAAACAGAGCAGATTTTTTCAATCCAAGCCCGGGTTCCATCGGGGCCAATAGGGAACGGTGCACCAATTAATTTACACTTACGACGACGCATTAATGTTGTAGCGGTTCGAGATAAAAACGGATTAACTCCAGCCACATAATACCCTTCTTCTAATACAGGTAATTCTGTATAGCGTTTTGCGGGTAACCAACCCGAAACTTTAATTCCCTGTTTCTTCAATTCTAAGGTTAAATTAGTAACAACCGGATCAGGTAAAGACCCAAATAAAACTAACGGCGGATGATTAGCATATTCCGATTCTTCTTGAGCAACATCTTCTTTTTGTTTGCCGAAATTCAGTAATTTTTGAATCGCATTTCGTTCATTTTTGTCCGTTTCGGCTACGGGTGCTTTATCAGGACAACGGACTGCCATTGCTGCTAATACGGTATCTTCCCCTTGAGTAAAAGCATAATCTAACCCGTTAGCTCGTGCAACCACAATCGGAATTCCCAGTTCTGCTTCTAATTTTGGCGCTAATCCTTCCAAATCGGTTTTAATAATTTCAGTGGTACAAGTGCCGATCCAAATAATCACGCTGGGGTTGCGATCGCGTTTAATTTGTAAACACAACCGCTTTAATTCATCATAATCATTGAGTTTAGCGGAAATATCCCCTTCTTCTAATTCTGCCATAGCATAACGGGGTTCAGCAAAAATCATCACCCCCATAGCATTTTGCAGAAAATAGCCGCAGGTTTTTGTACCAATTACTAAAAAGAAACTATCTTCAATTTTTTGGTATAACCAAGCGACACAACTAATCGGACAAAAGGTGTGATAATTTCCAGTTTCACACTCAAAAGTTAAACCTTCCGGTTGTGGTTGAGCAACGGTCATAATTTTCTCCTCTTAATCGGATGTTAGTTAATCAAAATTTGACAAGACTATCCATGACTTAAAATCTTGCGGATTCAAAGTCTAACCTCGATTAAGGATTAGGGAAACTAAGCCGGGAAATTATTTAAAATCCGACAGGGAAATTTCATCATCATCATCTGAAGAACCGGTTAACCCTTCGATATCAATATCGTCCATGTCTCCAGTGGTTAAATCACCCATATCGTCGAGATTAAAATCCCCTAAATCATCGGATGAAAAATCATCATCCCCTAATCCTAAATCGTCTAAATTATCTCCGGTATCGAGATCCAGGCCATCGGAAGAGCTATCTCCCAACCCGAAATCACCGAGATCATCACCCAGACCGGAATCTGTATCTCCTAATCCAAACTCATCTAGGTCATCGGAACCCAGGTCGTCAGCTTCTAAGCTGATTTCCCCATCCAGGTCATCCGCCGCCAGAACTTCCGACTCTAAACCCAGATCGTCCATACCATCAGAACCGAGATCATCGGAAGATTCCAAACCGAAATCGATATCCTCGCTGACGTCTGTATCGCCGCCCAGTTCAGTGTGAATGTTGTCGTCCCAAACATCAGACTCGGTATCGATGTCTAATTCAGCCGATCCCGTTTCCGACTCTAAACCCATATCCAAATCATCAGATTCAAGTTCATCGGACTCTAAACCCATATCCAAATCATCAGATTCAAGTTCATCGGACTCCAAACTCATATCCAGGTCATCAGATCCAAGTTCATCGGACTCCAAACTCATATCCAAATCATCAGATTCAAGTTCATCGGACTCTAAGCCCATATCCAGGTCATCAGATTCAAGTTCATCGGACTCTAAGCCCATATCCAGGTCATCAGATCCAAGTTCATCGGACTCTAAGCCCATATCCAGGTCATCTGCACTAAAAGCTTCTGATTCATCATCTAACTCTAGATCAAAGCCCTCATCGGCTACGTCAGCGGCCTCTGTGTCGATATCTAAACCTAGATCTTCATCGACATCAGGATCAAAATCCTCCATGCCGATCTCATCGATGGTGACTTCATCCTCATCCTCGGCTTCGAGCGTAAATTCATCGGAGTCATCCTGGGAGTCGGCAATCACCGCAGCCCCTCCGACAACAGCCGCAGCACTGGCAACCGCTACAGCAGCACCCGCAACATTGAGTTGTTGTACCGGAGTCACTTCCTCCTCTAAATCCAAGGCTGATGGAGGTGCCGGAGGATGGTAACCAGGGACAGATTGAACTGGAGACTTAGAGTAACCAGGGGCAGTTTGAACGGGAGTCTGGGGTTGATAAGCTGGAACTGCTGCCGTTGCAGGTTGTTCCGGTGTAGACCTAATACCCAACGCTAAATCCGGGTCAAAATTCAGTCCCAAAACATCAATCAGTTTTTCGGGGTCTGGATTTAGCTTTGAGAAGGGTAACATCAGTTGGGCCGCCTCTGGGTCAAGGGCATTGATCGTTCCCAAAATGAGGGATGAGGCAGGTCTTCGACCCCCATCAGGGGTCGGTATTGAATTCAAATCCATTTGCAGTACCAGCCATTCCCGATTGGCTTGGTAATATTGCAACCACTTATCTTTAAGTGCAGTGGAAAAGTCTTTGAAGAAAGCCATAACCTCTATATCCTCATCCTGAGATAGCTAGACATATTAAACCATCATCAGGTCTAGCTCATCTTCGTGACTTTGAGCAAGGGGTTTGTTCGGATTTAGGTAAAAATCTGATAACAGGGAGAATAATTCCCGATCTGGTGTGTCTTGGGGGACGACTCCTTCGGGTTGGGACAGGAGTTGATCAGCAATATTCAGATAATAATCACAAACGTAGTGGAGGGATGGATCGGTTTCGGCCATCTCAAACAGGGTTTTCCCTTTAACACGGGACACCCGAATATCCTCGATTAAGGGTAACACTTCTAAAACGGGCATGGGAACGGCTTCAATATATTTTTCAATCAGATCCCGTTTGGATGTCCGGTTACCAATTAACCCGGCTAACCGTAGGGGGTGAGTCCGGGCTTTTTCGCGTACCGAGGCGGCGATGCGGTTAGCGGCAAATAGGGCATCAAAGCCGTTATCAGTGACAATGACGCAATAGTCGGCATAGTTGAGAGGGGCAGCAAAACCACCACAAACCACGTCCCCTAAGACGTCAAACAGGATGATATCGTATTCGTCAAAGGCGTTGAGTTCTTTCAGGAGTTTAACGGTTTCCCCTACCACATAACCGCCACATCCTGCACCTGCTGGAGGGCCACCTGCTTCGACGCAATCGACACCCGCATAGCCTTTGTAAATCACGTCTTCCGGCCAAATATCTTCGTAATGAAAGTCTTTTTCCTGCAAGGTATCAATAATTGTGGGAATTAAAAATCCCGTGAGGGTAAAGGTGCTGTCGTGTTTGGGGTCGCAGCCAATTTGCAGGACTTTTTTACCCCGTTTGGCTAAAGCGGCAGAGATATTACAGCTTGTGGTTGATTTACCGATTCCGCCTTTACCGTAGACTGCTAATTTCACGCTTGTTTCTCCTTAATCGGTTTTTATTAAAAACTGTTGATTGTTGACTGTTGACGGGCGGGTTTACCCAGGTTTTGCTTTATTAGCAAAGATCCGGTGGAACCCGCCCCTACTGCTAGAACAGTGCTTTTCTGGGTTTGATACAGCCATTATTGCCATAACTGCTTCAGAAAATAAAGGGGTGAGTTTAATAAATTAGGCTATAAATTCGAGCTTTATTGTGGATTAAGGATTAATTTTAATTTAATCATCTCAGAATCATTTTCAAGCTTTTATTTATTATTATACTATTTTTTATATAAACTTTTTTATAAAAATAGTTACAATAAGCAAAAAAATGAAAAGAGGAGTGGATGCAAATGTCCAAAAGTGACCCGGATGATCACCCCTGAGCCTAGATAGTTAGGAGTGTTGACCCAGGGTTTCCCTGGGTAAAATTTTGATGAATATTAAATCTTTAGGGTGTAATTGAGGAATTTTTTCAAAAAATTACTAAGCAATTTTACTGATTATTCTCAGGAAAAATTATCAAAAACCCCAGGCTCAAAATAAACGCAGTTAAATGTTAATTTTTGTAAAATTCTCAGAGCCACAGTGGATTAAAAACCCGGTTTCTCCAAGAAACCGGGTTTTTGGGGTCTATCCCTATTAAAATCAAGACTTATATTGCTTATAACTATGAAGATTTTACAAGACTATACGATTGTTACCCGTCCTGATGATAATGGAACATTTGTGGCTTATGTTCCAGCAATTTCGGGTTGTCATGCTTGGGGAAAAAGTTCAGAAGCAGCTTTATCTGAATTAGTTTATGCTTTTGAAATGATTCAGGAAGAATATCAAGACAGAGGAGAAACATTACCAACTGATAACTGTTTACTGATAACTGTTTACTGATAACTGATTAAGGGGTATAAATAACACTAAAATAAATTCCATCATCTTGAATATTATTGCCCCGATCATCAATACCAATCAGGGGAAGACCATAATCCAGACGCAGATTTAATCCTGAAACAGGTTGCCAAATTACGCCTAATCCTGCACCTGCTAAAAAGGTTTTACCAATAATCCGGTTAGGGTTGCGGTCATGATTCCAAACCCCACCAAAATCAATAAAGGGAGCTAGTTGAAATACAGGTTCAGAGTCTTGATTACGATCGAGAGTAATTCGATCTTCAAGGGAAATCCGAAAACCATTATCTCCAGCCCGCACGTTTTGACGATATCCTCTGAGGGATAGTGCGCCTCCAATGACAAATTGTTGAGCCGGAAATAACGGATCAGCCGATAATTGAATATCCCCTTGTGCAATCAGCAGGTTATCTTCGCCAAGACGTTGTACCCGTTGGACTTGACCTAACCAACTGAAAAAAGCAGCGTTGGGTGTACCAACATCTGTAGCGCCGAGGATATCTAAACCCAGGTTAAATTGCGATCGCAAAGCCCAAGCCCCTTCTGTATCCCGAATTACATAATCCTGTCCAAATTTTAAAACACTGGTGCGAGTATACCCTTTACTATCTGGCCCGGATGCAAAGGGTTCTCCGTTATCATCTAAAAGGGTTTGACTGTCTTGAAACGCAAAACCAAAAGACAACGCTAATTCAGCGATAGGGTTACGGATAATCGGTTGACGATAGCTAATTTCATAGCGTTGAGATTTCCCCTCAATATTCAACGCATCAAAGGGATCTTGAGTAATGCGATTTCGGTAAGGTTGGAGTCGCAGTTGTATTGTTCCGTTCATGGGGTTGATGGGAATACTATACAACGCATCAATAATATCCGACTCCCCATTAGCAATTAAGCGAGTGGTATTGTAGGACAGTCCTAGAAAGTCTCCTCGACCCGTGAGGTTAAGATGACGGACACTAATCCCCATGCGTTCTGAACCGATACTGGGGGGGGAATAGTTATCAATATTCAGACTTACCCCAAAAGGCGGCGCTTCCACTACGCGCACAATTAAAATACTTTGGCCTTCTTGGGTTCCAGCCCTTAAACTGGCTTCTACACTTTCAAATAAGGGGTTAATTCTTAAGAGTCGCAATTGATCTTCTAAAGCGGCGGTACTGAGGGGTTTTTCAGCGCCTAAACGAATGCGACTGGTGATATAAGACGGATGGAGGCGTTTTATCCCTTCAACTTCAATATTTTCTAAGGTTCCTTCTATGACCTGAATCTCGACAATGCCATTATTGATCGTTTGTTCAGGAACAATTGCCCTAGAGGTAATATAACCCCTTTCTAAATAAATGGCTGTAATTTGATCGGCGAGTTCCCGCAGTTGGGTCAGGGTGACGGAACGATTTTCCAGAGGGGTCACTAAGGTTTGAATTTCCTCTGATGTCAGAATTGTACTCCCTGTGACGTTAATCGTTTGAACGGGAATAGGGGTTTCATCCGTTGGCGGAGTTGGGGGTTCCGGGGTTGGAGTGGGTGTTAATTCAGGGGTTGGCGGAGGTTCGGGTTTCGGGGGGATCGGGGGTCGAGGTAAAAATCGATCTCTGTTAGGATCAGGTTGGGGAACTTGCGGGGGGATATTAATTTGGGCTAAATTAGGACAATTTTGAAGATCACAAAACTCCCCAGAAGCGGGAGAGAAAAGAGAATTATCGTTCTGTATTGAGATATCCCCAAAGGTCAAGGTTTGTAGCGGCGCAATTGGAGGAATATAGGCGAGTTCAGAGGGAGTAATTGTTGAATGGGGAAGAAATACTGTTGAGGGGACAACGTTAGTCTCGTGTTCAGTTGTTAGAGGTTCGGGGGTTTCCTCAGAAAAGGAGGTTAACCTTGAAGATTCTTGAGAAAGACCTTGACGAGGAAATAAAGATAAAACCAGTAATAGGGTACTGGTCACAATCATTCCACACTGATGAAATTTTCTAAGATTTTTACTCCTACCCATAGAATGCCTATTTTTTTTCAGTTATCAGTAAACAGTTATCAGTAAATAGTTATCAGTAAATAGTAATCGATAAACTGTCTCTTGAGGTGATTACTGATAACTGGTAAGGGCGGGGTGACCCCGCCCCTACGACGGATTACTGATTGGTTTGAATTTTCAGGATGGGAGCCTCAAGAATAGCTTGAGCTTTGTTTTTTTGATTCTGAGTTATTGTTTGATTCGGATCAAACCCAATAGATTTTAAGAGTTCATTCCACTGATTTTTGATAGTGGAATCTGTGGATTTTTCCAATCGTAAAGCCGCTAAAGTTGCCATTGTTTCATACCAAAGTCCCTCTTGGGCGTATACTTTTAGTTTTTCTAATGGATCTTGAGTTTGTTCTAATTGACGTTTTTGATCTGCACTTAAAGCAATGGGATTAATCCATCCACTAACGAGAATATCATTAGAAGAATCACCGTTACTGCATTTAATTGTTAGATACCAGCGATAATTTTTATTTTCTTCTAAGGTAATAAATTTAGAGTTCGGAGACCATTGAATTCCCACAATTCCAGGGCGATCAATACTCAAAGGAAATGTGGTTTTGTAGAGGGTTTTATCGGTTTCATCTGTAATTTCAAATTCTAATATCTTTTGATCGAGTGTCCCTGGAATATAAAGAAAAAATGCGGGTTGACCTGATGCTGTGCGCCCCATTGTAGACTCTGGAATTAACGCGGTAATCGGACTGGGACAATTTGTCCCGCGAGTTCCACCCCCTTCCCGACGCCCCGGTATACCCCGTTGAGGAGGGGTAAAGGCATTCCAGTCTGTAAAGGGTGAATTACCCGTTGGAGAGGGTTGTTCAGGTTGCTGAACCCTGTCTCCAGACCCAGGAGTGACCGCTCCTTGTCCCTCTCTTCCATCGGGAGGTGAGGACACTGAATGGGCTGCGGGTACAATCAAACTATTAGTAACAACGATTTGCAACAATAACGTTAGTCCAAGCGTTGCACGGTGGAGGAAAAACATTGGCCTAGCCATAATTAATGACGCTCACCGATCAGCAGAGTAGCATTTCTTGACAGAACTATTGTATCCAATGTTCCTGCGAAATTTGTCAAAATCTGTGCTTAATCTTAAATGTTTGAGTCGAAATCGGATTTTAGGAAAATTTCGGCTTTGTCAGCGCTCCTAAATCTGAAGTTTGATATCATTCACTGACTGAATATCCTGATTTCATCCCAATGGCAATTTCTATGAATCTTAACTCACCGACTTTGGGAAAAAATACCAAGTTTAAACCCCGAACAATTCGACCGATGGGAGTTTCTGCTTTACATGGCTTAACTGGGGTAGGAGACTCCCTATTTGCTATTGATACCTTACGCGGATTTTTACTTCAAATTGACCCGAAAACGGATAATGCAACGGTTGTTAATCCTGATTTAACTTTAGCGTTTAGAGATGTTACAGGTTTAGCTCTTTGGGGGGATACACTCTGGTTTACTCGCGGGAATGAAGTTTATTATTGTCCCCATGTAATTCAAGGGAATTCTATTGTTAATCTTGAGCCTCAATTGTTTATTCAATTACCCTATCATGCCACCGGAATTGCGGTTTGGGAATCCACACTTTATTTCGCTTGCGATCGCATCGGATCTATTCTCGTTTATAGTCAAAATACAAAACAGGAAATTACCCGGTTTTATGCTCCCGGAATTGGGGTAGAAAACCTGACGATTAGAAATGAAGAATTATGGGTTTGCGATCGCGAAGAACAAACGGTTTATTGTTTAGAAAGAGGAACAGGGGAAACAAGATTTAGTGTTTTAACACCGTTTGAATCTCCCAGTGGGTTAGCGTTTTATACCGATTCTGAAACAGGGGAAGAAGTTCTCTATGTGGCTTATGCTGGAGATGAACTGTATATCCGAGATAATCCCAGTTCCCCTGATCAATTTGAATTAGCTAGACGCGATCGCACGTTTATTCATCCCCTCTATTTTCATTATAATCAACAGGAAAACTACGCCACATCTAATGGCTATTTGATCGAGATGTCCTATGTGGAGGAGTTGGAACCTTTAGAAGCGGTTCATATCGAAAATTTAGAATGGCGAATTGCTTTACCTTCTAATACCAAACGCCAAAAAGTTTTAGAAGTTTCTCATATTGGAATTCCGTTTCGGGAAGAAATAGAAGAGGGGGAAAAAGTTGCGGTTTTTAACTTTAATCCTTTGACTTCGACGGAACGTTTAATTTTTGGTTGGAAAGCCTTGGTGGAAGTTCGGAGTATTAAATATCAAATTAATACCCGTCAGGTGGAAAATTTACCGAAATTGTCGTCCGATGTACTCCAAAAATATTTAGTTGATGATGATCATTTAGCGATGAATACTACGATTGTTCAGGAAGCAGCAAAAGCCGCTATTCGCAATGAAACGAATTTTCTCCGCCAACTTTTAAGTATTCGCAATTATGTTTATGATCAGTTATCCTATAGTCTAACCTCTAAGATTGAAAATCCTGATGTAGTTTTGAAGCGAGGAATTGGTTCCTGTGGGGAATATGTCGGGGTTTTATTAGCATTAGCACGATTAAATGGGATTGCTTGTCGTACTATTGGACGTTATAAATGTCCTCAATTTGCTGACCGTCGAGGAGTACCTTTAGAACCCGAATATAATCACGTTTGGTTAGAATTTTATATCCCCGGTTTCGGTTGGGTTCCAATGGAATCTAACCCCGATGATATTCAAGAAGGAGGGCCCTATCCCCTGCGATTTTTTATGGGATTAGCTTGGTATCATATTGAAATTGGTAAAGGTATCCGCTTTCAACGCTTAACAAATCAAGGTGTTGATGTTGACCGCGAAAAAGTCTCTTTGGGAACCTTAGCGATTAATCATGTTCGGTTTACCATTTTAGATGAGTTACCTGCGGTTTAAACGGTAGAAATCCAGGTTCTGGGTTGTTGGATGGGTGACAATCGATGAATTGATGTCATCTATCCTCCATTTTCAATTAAAATAGATAAAAACAGTTTTTTGAATTGACATGATGGAAGTTTTACAAGAGTTGACAATCGTTGATATTTTGGTATTGGTTGCTTTCTCAATGCTGCTAATTTTTACCGGGGGTGTAATTTATTTAACCGTCGCAGAATGGCGCGATCGCAGACGTAGAGAAGACGAAAAACGTCTACGGTAATAATGGGTAATGGGTAAAATTTGTAGGGGCGGGTTCACCGATCAATTATGTCACCTACCGATAATCTGAATAAACCCGCCCCCACCGATCAATTATGTCACCCACCGATCATCTGAATAAACCCGCCCCCACCCAAAGAATAATCCCAAATAACTATCACTGAATAACCATTAAATTGAATTAATTGTTAATTTTTCGGTGGGGTTGGGGCGGGTTTTTATAATTTGTTGATAGGTGTCAAATATTCAGGCGAACCCGCCCCTACAGGCCAGGTACAATAGATAGGGTAAAATGATGTTCAATCGGGCGTGATCGCTCTTTTCCGTGAAAGTTGTAATCAATCTAAAATGCTACCGAGAGATATAATCATGACACCAACTATCAAAGAACCAATGGGAAAAATTACCACAACGTTGACAATCACAAATCGGCTAGACCAAGGTAAGGCGGAAGATAATCTAATTCCTGCCGATCGAGTCCGTTCTATTACAATAAAAGATGTGCTGGTAGATACGGAAGCAACTACTTTATGCTTGCCGCAGGATGCGATCGCTCAACTCGGTTTAAAACTTCTGAAAACCGTACCTGTAGCAACGGCAACTGGTATCGGTACGGCACGCATTTTTGAAGATGCAAAAATTTCATTAATGGGAAGAGACGCGACTTTTGAGTGCATAGAATTGCCCGCAGGAGCAGATCCGTTATTGGGCGTTATCCCCTTAGAAGCTTTGGGTATTGAATTAGATTTGCAGAAACAAACTCTCGTGCTTTTGCCGCTGAGTCCTACAGCCAGTTATTTAAGAATTTGAATTTTATTTTAATGTCTGATCGACTTTTATTATTCAGAGATAGTATTTGGATCGATCGGCACAATTCCTTCGTTGGCATAGCGAGTAAAATCCTTAACATTTAGCGTCAAAATGTGTGCTGCACCGTTTGCTTTCATAATAGCCACAAGACGGGCATCATGTACTTGAACTCCCGAAACTCTGTATGTGACAACTAACCTACGCCATTCGGAGTAAGTTAGATTTGTGTCGGGAAACAATGGAAAAAGACGCTCGATCCGCCGTAAAAGAAGATCTGCATCAGCAGGAGTCAATCCAATGCCATTTTTCTCGATCGGGCGAGTAACAACATTCCAAAACTCAACGCAGTTTTGTGATGCTAGTTGCAGTTTATATCCATCTTGTCGCAATTGTTTTACGGCAGTTCGGATTACAGGATATAAAGGATGAGAGCGATCTGCAAACCGCAGCAAAATATTCGTATCCACAAGGCATAACATTGCTTTGACACACCTCGCCCTATAAGTGCGAGGATTCTTTAGAAGGAGATAACCCGATGGTCATTGCTCGAACCACAACTCCCAAAACCATTCTTAGGCGTGTTCTAGTGTTGTGCGACAGGCGATGCCAATTGCCTCTACTCTCTCGCCCCGAAGGGTCTGAGCCTACTTTTAAGTCGTTTTTCACTCACTCGCTTAATCGTTTCTGCTTGTGGGGGCTAGAACTAGAGTGTCAACACCGGTTCAACCATTTCGGTTAAACGCCCTTTAACTAGAGCGTCCCACCACTGGGAATCTCACCCGTCAATTAAGGTCATCGTGGCTTTAATTATTCTAATCCCAGTTCAAATTAATGTAAAGCCTAACTAGAAGTTAGGGGTTTCTACCCAAATTTTTCGATGAATGATCCTCATAGATACCAGCACGACTGACCGCAAAATCCGATAGCGTAGGGACATTTACTCCCCTGTTTTTAATGAACTCATCAGCCAATTCATCTAAAAGTATTTCAAACTCGCGATCGCCGATCTCTGCATCAGAATCACTTACTGTTGATAACAGGCTCGGCGCTGACTGCCAGTTTAGGAAATCAACAAAGGTAAGAACAACTTCTAGTTGCGGTTTACCTAAATAACGCAGCTTACTTACAATGCTTTCAATTACAGCTTCCATACATTTATAGCTGAACTTTAATAGTGATTAATTTCATACAATTATAGCATAAATATTAAATATGGCTATATAGTTGGTGCTAACCCAGCCCCTGTCAGTGGGTGTTAAATATCTGGGCAAACCCAACCTGCAAGGTATGGGCAACTTTAGATTGACCCTCTTTTCCCCTGCATTGTGTCATCAAATTAATGAAATAAATCAATCTTAAAATACAGAATTGCTAAATAAGAAATTAACCAAATTAATAAACTCCATTTAATCGTAGGATCTTGGATTAAAATGCGAGTGGGTTCTTCTCCTTCTGCTAAAACTGTGACTAACCATTTATAGTGCATTACTGCATAATAAACAATCGGAACTGTAATCACTAAAGAGGGATTTTTACCGGATGTAATTGTAAATAAAGCATAGCACATAATCGTTATTGTTGCTGTGCTATTGAGCAGAGAATCTAAATAGGGTAAGGTATATTGAGAGAGAACGGGACGTTGTTGGTTTTTTCTGCCTCGTTGATAAAATAAGTGCAAATAAGAGCGTTCTAAATCGGGTAATTTTGAACCCTCTTGTGTTGATAGTTCAGACTCAAAGTTTTCTTGATAATTTTGAAGATGTAAGAGCGATAAGAGTTCAGAACGTCGTTTAGAAAAACCTAAAAATAGAGTCAGAAAAAAGGTACATAAAACAATCCAAGCTGTCGGTATATCTCCTAACGCATAAATTCCCGCTAACAGCCTTAAAACAAAGCCAAAGGCGATACAACTCACATCAAATAAGGGTAAATTTTTGAGCTTGAGAGAATAAGCAATATTGTTAATCGTGTAGAGTAAAACGCAAATTAATGTAGATATTCCTAACGAATAAGCCCCTAAAAATGAAACCGTTGCTAAACAGAATGCGATCGCTAATCCTATTTTAATCGAAACTTGACCACTGGCAATAGGACGATATTTTTTTTTCGGATGGAGGCGATCGCATTCTCGATCTTGAATATCATTAAAAATATAAATTGCTGATGCGATCGCTGAGAAAAAGATTACTGTTAATGCTGATAACAAAATCGCCTGGGGTTGTAATAGTCTTCCCCCAAATAAAAGTCCGGCTAGACAGAATAAGTTTTTTGTCCATTGGTGGGGACGTAGGAGTTTAATAATCACGGTTAACGGCTTTGCACTGAGCTTGCTTTGCACTGAGCTTGTCGAAGTGTCGAAGTGTCGAAGTGTTGACTGTTGATGGTATTCTTCCCTTTCCTCCGGCTACAAATTTAACGAGACATAATCATAATTCCAGCCACAATCAAGCTTAATCCTATCATTTGATTTAACCCAAAACGTTCTCCTAAAAATAGGTTTCCCATCAATGCAACCAAGCTAAAACCAATCGCTGCAAAGATGGGATAAGCTATTGATACAGGTAAGTGATCTAGGGCTTTAGCAAAGACAATCAGATTAATTCCATAGACTAAAATTGCGGCAATAAACCAAGGAGATAAGAGTAGAGTTAATAAACTGGGATCGGGGGCTTCTAAGCGGGATTTTTTGAGTAATAAATTGCCGATTCCGGTGTTAATGGCGGCGATTAAAACTAAACTCCATGACATCCAGTTAACTGAGTTGATATTGTTCACGGTTTGTTATTAGAATAGGAGATTGAATTATTTTTAATCATCCTTAAAATGTTAGATGGTGCGTGCGCTGGGCTTACGCACCCTACAATTAAGTTAGGAGAGTTGTTTTAAGACCCAGAGTAGTTTTTCTTTGACGGGGCGACGATGGGCAGATCCCGCTTTTTCCGCTTGCAGTTGATTATAGTTCTTTTTAAACCAATCATAACTTTCTCGGAACATTTCATCATTAGAATATTTGGGTTTCCAGCCTAATTTTAGCAGAGGATCTACATCAAAATAAAATTCTTTGTGATAGGTTAAATAATGCCAAGGAGCTAAGGGACTTAACCCCATCCAGTCTAACAGTTGTAAGGTTCCAATAGTTAATCCAGTGGGTAAACTTTTAACCTGAGAATCTGTTCCTGCATATTCGATTAAATGTTCTAATCCTTCTCGTAATGTTCCAAAGCGATCGCTTCCTACATGATAGATTCCCGGTTGACCTAAATCCAATGCTAAAAGATAGGCATCCATCAAATCATGAGCATGAACAAACTGAAATTTAACGTCACCACTTCCAATGACATAAACGTTTTTTCCTTCTTGAATCCATTCAAATAATATCTGAAAAATTCCTAATCTTCCTTCTCCTAAAATCGTCCGAGGACGAATAACAATTAAGGGTAAACCCGCTTGATCACAGATGTCTCTAACTGCTAATTCTCCGGCTAATTTTGCCCGTCCATAAATTTCAACGGCTTTAGTGGGGGTATCGTTAGTAATCGGACATTCAGCATCACCAAATAAGGCGCTAGAACTCATGTGAATAAAGCTTTTAACCCCGGCTTTAACCGCTTCTTCGGCGGCGATTTTACTCCCTTCTACGTTGACTTCCCAGAATTGATTACCGGATTTTGTTAGGGGAACTAAAGCTACATTATGATGGACAATATCAATTCCTTTCATAGCGTTTGCTACGCCATTGCGATCGCAAATATCACAATTAATAAATTCAATCTCTGGGGGACGGGTCGGATCTTCCCAAATATCTAAAATTTTAACATCTTCCCCTCGTTCAGATAATCGACGGGCAATTAAATTGCCTAAAAAACCTGATCCTCCTGTGATTAAATGTTTCATAATGAAGTTATTGTTGATTTTTAAAAGAATTTTTACTGCAATTAAATCTGATTAAATTATAAACTAAAGCTCCCCATTCGTAAAGTAGATGAGCAGGTAAATAATGATAATATACAAGACGGAGTGGCATTGTTCGATTTGCTAGTTCAGGATGAGAAGTAATCACCTGTTGAACGTTATAGCCACAGAGTTTAAACATTAACTGACTCCGCAGTGCATGGGGTTGATTACAATATAAAATCACTTCTCCTAACGGCCATTGTCCCTGTTGTTCTAGCCATTTTCTTAATAATCTAGCATTATCAAAAGTATCGAGATAGGGACGATCTTTAACGTTTTCAGGAACAAAAACCTGGAGTTCAGGACGATAATGTAGGAGATATTTTGCAGCATACTGTTCTTCTGATTTAGGACAATCAAAGGAATTACCTGGAGAAATATACACTTTTTCAGTTTCAGCAACCTGCTTTAAAACTTGTTTTAAAACTTCTTCAAAATAATTAGATAAAAAATAATCTTGAGCGAAGTCTTCTCGAAAAACTAATCCTTCTGTTACGACAATATGACTGACCATTCTTAATCTAATCCTCCATAATTCTTAAAGATCCATTTTAAACTTCTTCGCATTCCTTCTTCTAAAGAAATCGTGGGATGATAGCCTAATTCCCGTTGAGCTTTAACAACAGAACAAGCTATAGTTTTATTCATTTCTGAGAGAACATGAATCTTTTGGTGATAAAATCCTAATGTTTGTAAACTTCCATCAATAACTAAAGCAACTTCACTCGCTAACCCTGGTAATTTTAAGCGTTTATGAACACAAGATTGTTGAAATTCTTGTTCTAATAACTGTTCAATTGTATCAATAATTTCATTCATCGAGTAGGGACGTTCATCGGCTATCCAATAGGTTTCTCCGTTGGCTTTTTCTGTCATTGCTGCTAATAGTAATCCTTGACAAAGATTATCGACATAAGCCATAGATCTTAAATTAGTTCCATCGCCAACAATTGGCCCCTTTCCATCTCGAATCATTTTAAAAAATAGGGTTTGACGTTGGGGTTGATGGGGGCCATAAAACCAAGGAGGACGAATAATAACGGTTTCAATTTTTCCCTGTTGCTGATAGTTTTTTACAGCTAATTCCATGAACATTTTTGAGCGTCCATAGTTCATATAGGGATGATAGGGAGAGGTTTCATCAAATAAATGATCGGGATGGGGGTTACAACCACAGGGAGAATTAGAGGATACAATAATAGCTCGTTTTATTTTACTAGAAATCGCAGCATTTAATAGATTTTTAGTTCCTTCTACATTAATTTGATAAAATTCTTGAACTCGTTGAGGATGAATAATTCCTGCGGTATGAAATAAAATAGCATTTTCGGCATTTTCACAAAAGCGATCGCAATCTTGAGGATTTCGCAGATCTCCCACCATTACCTCAATATTGTTCGACAAATCTTTAAGACTGGAGAAGTCTTGACCGGGTAAAACTAGACAACGAATATTGAGGTTTTTACTCGGTTTAGATAAGAATTCCACTTCTGGAAATCCCTCAATTAATGCTTTCACCAATCGAATTCCCAACCAGCCCAGGGAACCTGTAACCAAAACCTGTTCGAGAGTGCTCATGTACTCCTCAGTTAACCTTATCCCAATAACTTTAAAACATTACGGATTAGCAAAAGTATTAATTTCTCCTCCCCCAATATAACGACCCGGAACACGATTAGGAACAGAAAAATTGGGTTGGTTTTGACCGATTTGACTCGGTTGTAGATTGGGATTGAAATTACTGGGGGTCATGTAGGTATTGGGTTGAAGGGGTTGAACCGTGCCGTAATTGCCTGTGTTAGGAGTGACCGAATAGGAGGGAATAGTATTATTTATCAAAGGAGGATTTAGGTTAGAATATCCGGGGTTAGAAACAGTTCCGGGTGTTACCGTTGGCACAGTCGGAACCACAGGAGGCAGGGTAACGTTGGTCTGATAGGGATTCTGAACGGGAAGGGGAACTGTACCGCCAGCAGGATTAGGATTGCTTCTGGGAACACTCCAACTGGGCTGGGTTGTTTGTCCTGTAATGGTGGAAGTTCCTGTAAACGGTGTTAGACCTACTGTTCCTGAGTTGGGATTTGTGAGTGTATTAGGAGAAAGGTTTGAGAGAGTTAAACCTTGGATTTCTGAGTTTGTAGTGGTTTGAGTTGCAGTCGTTGCGGATACTGCGCGATCGCTATTTCCTGCCTCTTGTCGTTGCAGAGAGTTCTGCATGGCTTGTTGTAAGGCAGTGGTCGCTGTTGGAGAATTTGCAGTTTCCGCCGAGGGTGACTCTAAGCCATTTAAACCTAAGTTGGGGTTAGAATTGGTAGGGGTTGGAGTATTACCAGAAACAGAATTAAGACGATTAGAAGAGGTGGAAGACTTTTCTTGTACAGGCGGTTGAGTTTCTAATCGTGTTCCTGAAAGTAAACTCTCTAATATTGGATTTGACCCAGAGGCGGGTTCAGAATTTTTAGCGGCATTTTGAGCTTGTTTGAGTAAATCGGTTTCAACAGTAATGGTTGTATTTAAAGGCGCAATGAATGAATTATTACTATTTAACTCGTCTAGTAATATTTTAGAACTATCAATATCCGCAGCAATCGATTTTTCTTCGGGGGTAAGTTGAGTCCCGGAACTATTATTATTAATCGTTGACTCTTGATCCAAGCTAAACCATTCGGGGTGCTCGGAAAACTGCCAAAAGAAAATTCCTACCACCGTCAGAACGCTAATGGAACCCCAAATTCGAGGTTGAAGGAGAAACTGCAATTCTTCACCTACAGCACGAATAGATTCAGGAAGTCGCTTATGAATAGACATCGCTTACAGGCAGCTTGTGACTGCGTTGAAAGGAACAGGAGCAAGAAAGAGCAGGGGGAGCAGGGACACGGTTGTTTTAAAGTCGGGTCAGAAAGAGTAAAGTTATGGTGATGGCAGCCTGATCAGGTTAAGAGCGATAGCGTAGCTGCTGCCTTACGGCATCGCAAATTTTCTATAAAACCCTATTAAATAGTTTAATAAAATATCTCCAAAAAGTCAAGGATTTTAGAGCCTGTCTGGGAAATTTGAATTTCAAATCATCTGACTCCCCCGTTTAATTTGTTCCCGTTCTATGGCTTCAAATAAAGCTCTAAAATTGCCTTCTCCAAAACCTTGAGCTTGTCGAAGTTGACCTTGAATAGCGCAAGTTTTTCGTTCAATAAATTCAAAGAAAAAGGTGGGTTTTTCAAAAATGGGTTGGGTAAAAATTTGTAAGAGCATGGCTTCTGGGGTTAAAGCTTCCCAATCTACTAAGATTTGGTGGGTTTTTAATTGTTCCCAATCGATGAATAAGGATTGATGATGCCAACGGTTTTGTAATTCCAGATAATATTCATCGGGAACGCTTAAAAAAGATAATCCTCTTTGTCTTAATTCTTTAACCTGTTGCACTAAATTTGAGGTTTTCAGGGCTAAATGTTGAATTCCTGAGCCTTGATTTAGATCTAAAAATTCTTGAATTTGGGAATTAGCCGATGTGGGTTCATTAATCGGAAACTGAACTTGACCTTGGGGATGAATCAGAACTTGACTTTGTAATCCAGAGCGTTCAGTTTGAATATCAAAACTTTGTTTAGGTTGAAATCCAAATTGATTTTGATACCCAGAAATTGCTGTTTTTAAATCCCCGGATTTTACATTTAAAACAACGTGATCAATGGCAAGTAACGTTGGGGAAGATAGGGGAAGAAGATCAGGAAAACCGGGAAGCAGTTTTCCGGTGAGAGATCCCGTTTGTTCAACTAAGGTATGACGTAACCCTTGCCATCCTTCCAGGGTTAACCATTTTAAAGTTTCTCCGTGATCGTGATAGAATTGTAAGGGAGAAATTACCCGAACCCCTTGTTTAAGAAGCTGTTCAACCCTTAATTCTAAATCTTGAACTTGAAAAGCGACATCCACCACACCGGGCGGATGAAGCTGCAAAAATTGAGTAACAGGACTCTCAACCGTTAGAGGCGAAGAGAATAGGAAATAAACTGAACCTTGATAGACGATTTCCGTTTGGGTGTGAGTAAGATTCTGACTCCCAATTCCTTGAAATCCTAGACTATGAATAAACCAATCCCGTGTTCGTTTGGCATCTTGAACATAGAAATGGATATGATCAAACTCCATAATTCATCGTTCAATAAGCAACAATATCATTAAGTTTAGAAGAATAAATGGCTTTCCGGTTGAATATTAATTTCCATTTTGTTCCACTGTTTTAAAATCCCTGCACCCGCAGCATTGATTAAAATATCAATTTGACCCAAATAATCGCTGGTTTTTTGGATTAAACTGTCCACTTGTTGGGGGTCAGTGATGTCTGTAGAAACGGGTAACACCTCCGTTGTTTCTAACTCCTTCGCCAAAGTTTGTAATTGGGTACTATTTCTGGCGACTAAGACCAGTTTAGTTCCGGTTTGGGCCAATTTTCGAGCAACGGCTGCTCCAATTCCCCACGTTGCACCCACAACAACAGCTACTTTGTTATTCATTTCCTTTACATTTCTTAATAATCATCTCCCTAGTATAACAAATATCCTGACTTCTGTAGAGATGCGCTGGGACAAGTCTCTACGGGGAATTTAATTTAACTATCCAATCTTTCTCAGATTTTTCTAAATTAAAAGCGGTGCTTAAATTTAACAGCTTTTGAAAATTGCCCCCTAATCTTAATTTTTTAATAATTTGAGTAATAGAAACGCCATATTTACGATTAAATTGGCTGCCTAAAATTGACATAGGAATAGGTTTATCTGATGAAGTTAAAGTGAGTTCTTGCATAATTTCAATTAAAGCGGTTTCCAGCGCCTCTAAAGAGTTAATTAGAGGAAATTGAGATAATTCAGTTTCTAGTAAAGCGCTGGGTTGTAGAGCCGGAGACTGAAGCTCAAATAAGGTGACATAACTAGAAGATTTTTCGGAAGGTTTATGAATCACAAAAATATCGGGATTTTTTAAAAAGATATCTTTGGCTTGATAATCAGAAAAATGGGAAGCGACTACTTGGCTAATCGTTAAATTGTAGGCTTCTTTATATAAAAATGCAACTCGATTCAGTTTAACCCATTGGCAGTGAGACTGCTTTTGTTCTAATTCAATCAGGTTTTTTAATTGCACAATAAATTGATCTAAAGTTGGAATTTTAGGAACGGGATTTAAAGAATAGGTGTTAATTTGACCTGTGCGGGTATTCAGCACTGTAACTTTTGCTTTATTTTTACTAACTTGATAAACCGTTAAACCATGAGTCTGTAGGGTATTACACAAATGGGTTAAGCCTTGATCAGAGGAACAAACTAAAACTTCTTTTGCTGTTGGATAATGAACAAAAATCGATGATCCCACCGTTGACATTTTTAAATCAGCACTATCTTTTCCAGGGGGAACATGAATCAATTGATAGCCACGTTGATGATATTCAAAATCTTTTTTTCCCATGCTGCGCCAATTGGCAAAGGCGACTTTAATTTGCATAGGATACAGACAAATTGTTTCTAAAAATTGCTCTGTTTCTACATCTAAAGGCAGATTTTCGACATCTAACAATAAAATACTAATTCCAATTTCTCTAGAACTTCTCCCATTAAATAATAAGTGAGAAGGTGAATGCTCAATCAGAGGATAGTTGGCAAACAATAAAGCAATATTGGGGTCTGTGAGTTGTTCTAGTTTAACAATTAAGGCTTTATACTCAGGAGAACGTAAGAATTCAGCACTCAATAAACGGTTTAGATAGGCTTTGAGTTTAACAAATAGTGCCTCTCGATTTCGTGCTTGACTTAACCCTTGATTAAGTTGACGAATGAGTGAGGATTGATATTCAGCCTGTTGCCAAGAAAGATGGGAATAACGGGGGTTAATCCAGTGAGGATATTGATGGTGAAAATTCACTAATGTTCGACAAACATAGTGACTGATGGCAGGAACAACAAGGGTTCCATTTTCTTGAATTGTGCTGGTTTGCTCGAACATAACCCTGACTAGGCTACGGGTTGTCTTGTGTTATTAAGGTTAGCACGTTTGGGAGACACCGAAACCGATAAACTTCCACGCATTTAAACTTACTGTTGAGAGTGGGTAGAGAAGATCAGAGGTCTGGGATGTGGAGGAAGCAGACAGGAGTTAGGCGTTGATGATTTCTCCCTCCGTTGGTTTGGGGTTAAATCTGGGGGGTTTTCAGGGTTTATAAATTCCGAATCCTCTGCTATACAGAAGAGTGAAGAAAGCTGGCGTTTTGAGTTAACAACTTATTACTTATGATAGAGGAATATTTGTTTTAATCTCGTTATTGTAGATTTGGATTTACAAAATCGAAAGTCCTTAAAAACAGGAATGAAATCATCATGAAATCTGGTATTTTTAGACTGGTTTCTAATATCGGTTCTTTTGTTACTCTTACTCAACTTCAAGTCAAACGCTTTTTCGCTGTTTTTTTAATTGGTTTTATCTTGCTCAACACAACGATTGATCTTCAAAACCATGACAGAAGTAACCCAGTTTCTCAGGAAAGAATAGATAAAATTGCTCATCAAAAAGATTCCGATAGACCCAAAACAACCGGAGAGTTTTTAAACGAAGCGGAAGGAGATGTTCCGCTTAATGAACGACTGGGAAATATTACCAGAGATTCAGCAGAAGCCTTTAAAGATTTGGGTTCAGAATATTCAGGACGATCTCAAAAAACAGGCGATCGCTTAAAAGATAATACCGCAGAAGCTGGAAAAAGCTTTATAGACAAAATCCTACCCTAATTGAATCATTATTCGGGGTGAATATCGGGCGGGTTTTTCCTTCTTAGGGGCGAGAAAGCACTAGAAAAACAGAACCCGCCCTATGTAACATTAAAATTAGGGGGAAGGTTGAGCGGGATGATAATTAACAGGAATAAAAACTAAGCCATCTCGATTACTATTGAAATTTAAAGGATATAAACCCAATAGTTTACTATCATTTTGCCTTATGAGTCGTGGTGATAACCGTCCGCTTTGAATTTGCCAATATTTTTCGTTGATATTCATAATCATTTAGGGGTTTTGTCGGTTGTTTAACGCACTGTTCCACAATATTTGCTGCTCGTTTAACACCTCCAGCCTTGCGAATAGAATCCCTAATTTTTAAGGCATTTTCTGAATAAGAATTATGGGTTAAAACCTGTTGAATAGCTTGTTGTAATCGAGAAACTTTTAAGTAGCTAATAGGGATAACTTCTCCGGTTTTTGTCCAACGAATTCGCGCTCCGGTTCCCGGTTGTTCAAAAGTAATCGGAATAGCCACTAAAGGAACGCCATAACTTAAAGAATCCATCACCGTATTCATACCCCCATGAGTAATCGTTAAACTCGCTTTTGCTAATACTTCAATCTGAGGTGCATACTCAACGACTAAAGGAGAACCCGGTAACGTTTTAACTTCATCTTTACTCATTCCGCCACCGTGCGTAATTAATAATTGAGCATCTAATTGTTGACAAGCTTCTGCAATTGATCGAAATAGATTAACTTTTGTATTTTGTACACTTCCTAAAGAGGCATAAATTAAAGGTTGTCCGGTTAAACGGTCATAGGGAAAGGGAATATTTTGGGGTGATTGATTGCGAAAAGGGCCTGTATAGTAGAAATTTTTCGGTAAATTAGGAATCGGAAAATCAAAGGCTTCTGGTTGTTGACTAATATGGGCGAGTCGAGTTGAAGTTGCACCATAAAAATGAGGATAATGGGGTAATTTCCACTGTTGTCGATATTGATTAATTGTGTTTAAAATCGGTTGACAACTATAATCTAAAATAAAATAAGCAATTTGATTCCGAAGTTTTGCCCAGGCTTGATTTTGATATAACCAAGGGGTAAAAAAAGGAGGAACATCCCCCCGGCGATGAATAGCTTGACCACAGGACACCACAATTAAGGGTAAATTAAGGTATTCTGCAATCGTTTCTCCCACAGGTTCCAGTTGATCCACTAAAAGGGCATTAATTCCTAATTTAGCGATCGCTTTGGGCGCATCTTGACACAGAATTTCTGTGAACAGTTGACAGAAATCGACGGAATATTGCAGAGCTTTAATTCCACTTAATTGACCCAGTTGCTGAAACGTTTCTGCTAACAGTCCCGGTTGATAAATAGACAAGCCAACGGGATAAAATTCTAAGCCTTCTGATTGAACTTTTTTCTCAAGATCAATCAGTTGTAAAACGGTAACTTGATGTCCTCGTTTTTGTAATTCTCGTCCTAAAGCAGACTGAGGATTCAAGTGACCGGGATAGGGGGGACAAATAATACCAAAATGCGTCATAAATCATTAAGGATCAGGACTTATAGATAGCAGAGATATAGTTAATTTTGCCCCAAAATATTATCACTGACATCATCCTTAATGTTGACTATTAGTGGTTAACTGTTAACCGTTGATGTTTACTTATGATCTAAGTTTATAGAGCTACGCAGTACAGTTGTAGAGACGCACCAGCACGTCTCTACTAAATCCAGCAAACTCATTCCCTATTCGTAATTCGTAATTCGTAATTCGTAATTCGTAATTCCCTAGCGCTATATCAATTTTAACTGGATGGAAATTTATTAATATGAGCATTGGCTTTGAGATGTAACCAACCTGATGTAATTTGAAATTGATCGAGGGTCAGCGTTGTCCCTGATTTTTCCAAATTTTTGAGATCAAGAATTTCGCTAAAGGTAGTAAAGAGATGGGTAATTTGTTCAGGGGGAAGGGAAGACGGGGTAGTTAAGGGAAATAGTTCCAGTAATAAGGTTTTGCGATCACTATTAATTTTAGGAATAGCAATTAAAGTTAGTTCTGGGGATTCTTTCATTCCATCCATTGAATTAATTTTAAAGAAAATTCTACCATTTTCTAGTAACTTTAATTGAACTTTTTGTTGCAATTTACGATGTAGAGCTTCATGGAGATTGTCTTCATTAACCTCTAACTCTAGTTTACCTTCTGAAGGATGAACTAATTTAATTTTTCCCCGAATTGCACTCATCGGTTGAACCGTAACTTGACCAATATCTAATTTAAACATCTCGATTTGGAGCGGATTCTGCATTTTGAGATGATTAATTTTAATGGCAATATGATCAATATCTCCATGAGTAATTTTTTGCAGATTTGTTTCGATATCAACTTCTAACTTTTGTGCCTTAATTTGGGTAGAAAGGGCAACTTCTGCAATTTTATTCAGGGTTTGTTTAGCAAATCCAGTTTTTTCTGATAGCATTTTTCGATGGGGGGTAAAGGATTAACAGTTGAGTTAAGGGTTGCGAACGTTGGGAAGTTGCCACCAAGGAACATTAGGATATTGATGGTGTTCTTGATGATAACCAAAGTGATAACAAGTCATAAACGACCAAAAGACGGGGAAGGAATTACTTTGAGCACAGTGTTCATTTTGATATCCTCCTTCAGGTTCTCGATGGGTGAGAAAAGTTCCAAAATAAAACAATTGAAAGGAACTACAGATAAAAGGAATAAGCCAAAATAAAGCCAAATTAAGGATAGGGATATGAAATAAAAATTGAATGCTATGGAATACAAAAGCTAATTTAATTAATCGTCGCCAACTCCAGTATCGGATCATAAAATACAGATACCAAGAAATGAGACTTTGATGCTCACCATCATGGAAGTCAGGATCATTGTCACTGGCGGGGTAGCGATGATGCAGCCAATGTTTTTTGATCAATTCTTCATAGGAAAGTAATCCATAAAGCGTGACCGCAATTGTCCCGATTAAATGATTCAGCTTCAGATTATTAGGATAAAGAGAACCGTGCATGGCATCATGAGCCGTAATAAACAAACCTGTATATAAAAAGGTTTGTAGCAGCAGGGCTAACCCAATTATAACCCCATTAGTTTGAGGCAAATCCAAAGATAGAAATTTGATAAATCCAACGGCCCAGATAGCTATAATAGTAAGGGCAATCAATAACCCAGCTTGGGTTTTCGTTGTTAAGTTAATCCTAGTCTCAATAGAATTTTTATTATTTTTTAATTCAGGAGGAATAGAATCTTGGATATCAAGATATTGGTAATCTAAGACGGACGGATTAGACATAAAAAAATCTATAGCTTTATACGCTAGGAATAGTCGCTTTATTTTTTTCAGCCACACAAAATATTGAGTGACCCTGTTCTGAGTGTAAGGAATTCCTATCAAAAAGCTGTCTGTCAAAAGAAATAAAAAATATGCTGTTAAGTGCTGATGTAATTGCCTGAACAATATTCAAGAGGAATACCGAATAAGAAATAGATAATCAATAAAGCTTGAGATTAAATTATTACTTTAGACCGAAGAATAAATGATTTATTTTGATTAGGATCAAACAATTCAAGAAATTAATTGTAAATCTAACTCAGGCTTGATTTTATGATATTCCCATTAATTATTTTCTATCCTCCTGCTCTTACACCGCCTGTCATCGCTCAAATTAATCCCATTCCTGACCCAACGATTCCAAATCCACTTCCGAACCCGAATCCTCTTCCTGACCCCATTCCTGACCCCATTCCCAACCCCGAACCCCTTCCTGACCCGGTTCCTCCCATTCCTCAGCCTGTACCGGGGCCAATTCCTCAACCCGTCCCTGGCCCGATTCCTCAACCGTTATGATCATATAATTGTCATTCTGAGTCCGCGAAGAATCTGACAATTTTAAAGGCTTTTGACAATATAATTGTCATTCTGAGCCCGCGAAGAATCTGACAATTTTAAAGACTTTTGATAATATGATTGTCATTCTGAGCCTGCGAAGAATCTCACTGTGTCTGGCTAAATTCTCAGAGATCCTTCATTGCGCTTCGCTGCATTCAGGATGACAATTTTATAGCCCTTATTCCTACTATCAAATCAAATTGCTTTGAGCAAAAGTTTTAAAGCTTAATACCCAAGACTTGGGTGTAAGCACCTCTGGCTTGGGTGACGCCGATAGTGCGTTGGGAAGCTTCCATCATCGGACGGCGTAAACTAACAACAATAAATTGCGCTTGTTCGGTTTGACTTTTAATCATTCTAGCCAATCTTTCCACGTTTGAACCATCTAAAAACATATCAACTTCATCGAAAGCATAAAAGGGTGAAGGACGATATTTTTGGAGGGCAAAAATAAAGCTTAAAGCCGTTAAGGATTTTTCACCCCCCGACATCGAGGTTAACCGTTGCACGGGTTTTCCTTTGGGGTGAGCAATTAAATTTAAACCACTTGTAAAGGGATCTTCTGGGTTATCAATTTCTAAATAACCATCTCCTTCAGACAGTTGAGCAAAAATAGTTTGGAAATTCTCATTAACCGCATCAAAGGCTTCTTGAAAAGCGCGACGGCGTAAGGTGGTAAAGTTCTCAATTCTCAATAATAATTCGGTTCTTTCCCCTTCTAAGGTAGTTAATTTTTGGGTTAATTCTTCTAACCGAGTTTGGGTGCGTTCAAATTCTTCTAACGCTAACATATTCACAGGTTCTAAGGCTTCCATGCGTTTTTGGAGCGATCGCAAATCCCGTTGTAACGCTGCTAAATCTAAATTATGAGGAATATTAGGTAACGGTTCAGGCAGTTCAGTCCGAATAGCTGCAATTTGTTCTAATTTAATCGCTAATTGTTCCCGTCTTCCGAGTTGAGTTTCTTGTAATTTCTCAATTTGCCAGTCTAATTGTTGTTTGGCTAACCGCAATTCTCCTAACTGAGTTTCAACTTGATCCCGTTGTTTTTTCTCCTCTCCTAATTTAGCTTCTACTTGGGAAACTTTTACACGGGTTTGTTGAATTTTTTGATGAATTTCTGCTGATTGTGTCTTGACAGTTTCTAACTTTTGTGTTAAAGATTTCTGTTCTTGACGAATGGCTTCTAATTTCTGATTTCCCTCTTGAATTTTATCCTGTAAACGAGTTTGTTGATTCTCAATTTCAATTAACCGTTGTTGTACAGTTCTCAGGGCATTTTCCTTTTGTTGTAACTCGGTTTCTTGGGTTCTTAATACCCCTTGGAGTTGTTGCCATTCACTATGACTATGGGTGGCTTCTAATTGCGCTAATACTTCCCGATCTTGTTGTAACTTTGTTTCTAAATTAGGAATTTCTGCCTCTAAATTCTTTAAGCGAATTTGGGCGGTATTGAATTCTTGGGTATTTTTTTCTAATTGCGATCGCAATTGTTCCTGCTGATGATTTAACGTTCTCATTTCCGACTCTAACAGGGAAACTTGTTGTTGATGATCTCGCAAGGTTTGTCTGACTTCATTCAGTTGTTGCGATCGCAATTTCACCGTTTGACTCGCTTCTTCAATACTACGGTTACAGCGTTCTAAAATTCGTTCAATTTCCTCTAACCGTTCCTTCAATGCCGCAATATTTCTCGCTTCGGCTGACCCTTGATCCGTGCCAAAATGTAAACTAGATCGAGAGGAAACACTTCCCCCCGTCATGGCTCCCGTTGTTTCTAATAATTCTCCTTCTAAAGTAACAATTCGATATTGTCCTAATACTTTTCGAGCATTACTGAGATTATTAAAAACCAAAGTATTGCCAAAAACATAAGCAAAAATATCTTTATATCTAGGTTCATATTCGATTAAATTTACGGCTAAATCAATTAACCCTGGCAAATTTCTCATCGTCGCTAAATTAGGAAGATTTGAACGATTTCCCTGAATTTTATTTAACGGTAAAAACGTCGCTCGTCCTGCTTGTTGACGCTTCAAAAATTCAATAGCCGCCGCTGCCACACTATCATCCTCGACCACAATATGACCCAACCGCGCACCCGCCGCCGTTTCCAACGCTAACTGATATTGGGGTTCAACCTGTCCCAACTGACACACTAACCCACAGAGCCCCGAAATTCCCGACTGAGCGATAATTTTAGTGGCATAACTTCCCGTTGCTTCCTGTTGGGCTTGGTGTTGCGCCTCTAATTTATCCAATTTGCGCTGACGTTCCCGTTGTTCCTGTAACAGACGAGTTTGGGTTTCCTGCTGAACTTGTAAGTTAGTTTCCGCCTCCGTCACCTGCTGAGTTAAGGTTGTCACCTGTTGAGACGTCGCATCTCGTTGAGTGGTAGCACTTTGTAACCCTATGGTTTTTTGCGATAACTCCTCAGCCAAGGTGGTAATAGACTGTTGCTGCTCGGAAAGTTGGCGCTGCAACTGTTCAACCCGTTCCCGCAGTCGTGCTTGTTCGGTACGGTGGGGGTCAAGGGTTTTTTGCAACGTCTCAATTTGTCGGTGGAGTTCCGTTTGTTGCAGCATCCAGCTTTCCGCCTGTTGTGCGACCTCAGAAGTCGCCTCCCGACCCCGTTCTACCGTTGTTTGTAGGGTATCCCGTTCCCGTTGCCGTTGGCCCAAATTCAGGGTTTCCTGGTCTTTTTCAATAGCCAGACCATCCAAAGTTTGATATTGTTGACGCAGTTCCTGTTCTGTTTGGTGAATTTGAGTTACGGTTTGTTGCAGGGCGGTTTCTAGTTCCGCAGACCGGGTTTGCAGTTGACGCTGTTGTGCTTCTTCGGTGGCTAAACTCGACTGAAGGGCGATCAGTTCTTCCTCCCCCATCGCCTTAACATGAGCGTTGAGTGCTTCCAGTTGTACCGATGTGGTGTGAATTTTTTGATCTTGGTGTTGACGCTGTTCATTGAGTTCGGTTAACGTGCGATCATCCGCTTCAATTTGTTCTCGCAGTCGTCCTTGTTGTTGTTGTAAAGTTTGATAATTAAGAACGGTTTCCCATTGACTTTTTTGTTGAAATTCTTCTCGCAGTTGTTGATATTTTTCGGCTTTTGCGCGATCCTTATCTAAGCGATCGCGTTGGGCAATTAATTCTTGTTCTACAATACGACTGCGTTCTTCCCTATCCTTAACCGCATCTAATTTTTCCTTGGCTAAGGTAATTTTTCGATCAAAAGAAGCAACTCCCGCCAACTCATCAATAATTTCTCGACGTTCACGGGGTTTCATCGTAATAATACCCGTAACATCCCCTTGTAAAACGACGTTATATCCTTCAGGATAAATTCGCAATTTATTCAACTGTTCATGGAGTTGTGTTTGGGTACAAGCTTCACCATTAATATAATAAGTCGAGGTATAAGTTCCCTGTTTAGTCACCCTTAATTTCCGCGCAACCGTCCATTCTAAGGGGGGTTCATAATTCGGTATCTGTTGGAACGTTTCATCCCCTTGTAGAGACGTTGCATGCAACGTCTCTACAGATGTTTCGGTTTCAGTTTCTGGGGATAAACTATTATCAGTTTCTTCGCTATCACTCTCCAAGGGTTCACCCTCATAGTCAGAGAGGTCAAAGGTAACGGTAACAAGGGTTTCAACCGTTCCCTTGCGGCTTTGGGCATTATTCACCAGATCGGGTAAACGTTCCGCCCGCATTCCTTTAGAAGAGGATAACCCTAATGCAAATAATAACGCATCGAGAATATTGGATTTGCCGGAACCGTTGGGGCCGGAAACGACTGTAAACCCAGGTAGTAATGGCACTGCGGTTGTACCACCAAAAGATTTAAAGTTAGTGAGTTCGACACGCTTGATATGAACCATTGGGACGAATTTAGGACGGGTAATGTGAGTGGGGAGACTCACACTGCATAGTTGTCTGAAGAATCAACAATATTAACAGTTTAGCGTTGATCAAGCAAGGATTGGGGGTTTTTCAACTACAGTAGCACAGGATCAGAGCTTTGTCGGGAGGGGTTTGTCTGAGAAATGACTATTTGTAAGTTTAATATTAATCGTTAATCTTCTTATTTAATGATGAATTTTTTAGGATGCGCTCTCAACAAAACTTTCCAGAAACCGGGTTTCTGAAGTTATCTTGATTTCTAGCAATTAATCTCAAAGAGAAACCCGGTTTCTAAGATTTAGCAGTAAGAGTGTTATTGATTTCTAGTAATTAATCTCAAAAGGTGTTAATAATGAATAAAACTGTAGGGGCGGGTTCTGTAAAAGTCTTGACATCCCACCTCCCACTTATCATCTGTTTCATCCTACCGCCCAACTATGCCACTATATGAACGAGTTCTGCTACTGATTATTTATACTTGCCTGACTTCCTTGATTGTGGTATTTACCCTCTGTTTAGGTTACGCTATGATACACTTTACCTTGTTTGGTTCCGTTCGGTGAAGAATTTTAGGGATGTGAGCGATCGCAATGTTTTTAGGATAGGCTCTCAGTACAACTTCCCAGAAACCCGGTTTCTGAAGTTATCTGGATTTGTAGCAATTAATCTCAAGGAGAAACCCGGTTTCTAAGATTTAGAAACTCCCAGAAACCGGGGCTAGTCAGAATAAAATTTTGCCCAGTCTCTTAGCTCTTTGACAAGTAAATGAACTTTTGTACTGGGATTAGCTTGTATTGGTGCAACTCCCTTTTGGGCCTGTAAAAGAATTTCAGCCCGTTCAATTGCGTTTAATTCGTTACCAAATTGGTTGATTTTTTCGACTATTTCTATATTACCATGATCGTATACGAAATTAGACTCATTGGGATTTTGCCTTATAAGTTCTCCTAGACGAGTGTAAATATCCGATCTAGGAATAGGAGGATGAGAAGGAACTTCCTCTAGGTGTAGTAAAAACCAAAGCTCAAAAGCTTCATTGCTATATGCAATTTCAAATTTATTTTGTTTTGCTATTTTAAATGCTTCATTAAAATTCCGTCTTTTAGTATCATTTAGATCAGCATCATCTTTATCAAAAACAACCCAAACAGCATCATCTCTGCCAAATTCTCTCTTAGATTCTTTTTGTAATTTAGCTTTTTCAATAATTGCTCGTTCGACAACACCTAACGGTGATAAACCTGTGCCTACTGGTCTTACATACAATGTGCGATCAGGAAACAGATCGACAAATTGTTTAAAATATTCTGGCTCAGTTTTTCCATCTTCACAAACAATTAAAAAAAAGTATTCATAACGCTTGACGTTTTTTGGACGTTCAATTATTTCTTTAGTTGCCTTTTGTCCTAACTTACCTTTTCTTGCCATTGCTTTTTAATGAAACTGAATTAGAATTGCATGAATCTTGATCAGGCTTGGGTAAAACTGGTATTGCGCCATATCTACCTTCAAAATATCTTTTTTCTTTATCTCTATCCGGTCTTTCTTTTTCTGATATTGTATTATTTTTACCCCTATAGATAAAATCCGATAAAGAATAAAATTCTGTTGATTCCCAATGATTTTTTTCAGTAAAATATATCTGATCTCTTCTAAATTTGGCATAGGATAATAAATTAGTATCATGGGTAGCAAAAATTAATTGAGCCTGATTAGGGTTAGTCTTCTTATTTAAAAACATACTGATAGTATGAAGTGTCATGATCGGATGCAATTTCCCTTCAATTTCATCAATGATTAATAAGCCCCCATTCATCAAAGTCCATAGTATAGGGCCGCTTAAATTAAATATTTTTTGAGTTCCTGGGGATTCATGTTTATTCAATTCCCAAGCTATTGATTTTTGAGTTTCTTGGTATTGACTGTCATAAATACGATGTGTTGAATAGACAGTATATTTTTTCGCTCCGGTGAGTTCGTTAATCAAAAAGTTCTTAAATTCATCTGGTATTTTTTCTGACAATTCTAATGGATCAAAATCTTGGCCTTGAACCTCTAAATCAATAATTCCCAAATTTAGGCTAGTAAAATATTCCTTAATTTTTTGACGATATTCTTGATTTTCCCAGAGACTAATAGTTTTGATTGCCTCATGATCTGTATTTAATCCATCTATGATTGTATATTTATCGAACCAATGAATAATATTTTTTGCTTCTTCAATATTTAACATATCGCAAGTTGATAAAAATAATCCGTTGTCTTTTGTTGCTTCTATTGCGGCATCAATAATCGTTGAAGAAGCTTTTAAATCCGAAGAAACATCAATGATATCTTGGCTTCTTTGAAATAAGTTAACTTCTCTTCCTATAGATTTTCTAAATAACCATTCTGAGACTATTTGATTTTGGTTAAACTCCACCCCATATCTGTATCTATCTTCTGCAATTAAAAAAACAATTTCAAAAAATGTAGGTTTATTAATCCAATCTTCTCTCAGTAAAAAAGGGTCGTAGGGTAACTTTGTTGTCGAAGAGAAACGTGCAGAAAAATTAATTAATTTTCCCAGTATACCCATTGCTTTCAACAGGTTGGATTTTCCACTAGCGTTAGCACCATATATAGCCACAGCGTTTAAAGCCTGATGCTTTCCCCTTTGAATGATATTTTCAGAATGCTCCTTTTGCTTTGGGGCAGGAACCAAGCTTAACACTTGTTCTTCTCCAATTGATATGTAGTTAGCGACTCTAAATTCTATCAACATTGCATTTTTGAGCTTATTTTTGCAAAATCATCACAGTTCGCCAACTCTAAGATAGCTAACTAGGATAATTTTGTCAATGTACTATAACTGTGCCACCGACACCATCAGTAAGGCATTATTTTGCTTCCACTGGCAGCCCCAGAACCCCCTTTAAATATATTCCCGTGTAAGATTTATTGTTTTTAGCAATATCTTCCGGTGTTCCTTCCGCAATTAATTCTCCGCCTTTATCTCCTCCCTCTGGCCCTAAATCAATTACCCAATCTGCACAACGAATCACATCTAAATTATGTTCAATTACTAAAATAGAATTCCCTTTATCTACTAACCGTTGTAACACATTTAACAGTTGATGCACATCATAAAAGGATAAACCCGTTGTCGGTTCATCAATTAAATATAACGTTTTTCCCGTTGCGCGTTTGGATAATTCTGACGCTAATTTTACCCGTTGTGCTTCTCCTCCCGATAACGTTGGCGCAGGTTGTCCTAACTGAATATAACCTAAACCCACATCCACTAAAGTTTGTAATCGACTCGCCGCCCTGGGAATATTTTCAAACACTTCTAAAGCGGTTTCTACAGGCATATTTAACACATCTGCAATGGAATATCCTTTATATTTCGCCTGTAACGTTTCCCGATTATATCTCGCTCCTTTACAGACTTCGCATTGTACATAAACATCCGGTAAAAAATTCATTTCAATAATATTAACCCCCTGTCCGCCACAAGCTTCACAGCGTCCGCCTTTAACATTAAAAGAAAATTGTCCGGCTTTATAACCTCTGGCTTTAGCTTCAATAGTTGCTGTAAAAACCTCTCGAATAATATCAAAAACTCCGGTATAAGTTGCAGGGTTAGATCTCGGAGTCCGACCAATAGGAGATTGATCAATCACAATTACTTTATCCAATGCGTCTAACCCTTCTACTGTTTTTAAATCCTTGGGAAAGGGAACTTTTCGGGTAAAATGATGTTGTAAAGCGGGATAAAGTAATTCATTCATTAAGGTTGATTTTCCTGAACCGGAAACTCCCGTAATACTCACGAGTTTTCCTAATGGAATTTCAACGGTAATATGATTTAAGTTATTGCGAGTGGCGTTACTTAATTTAATGCTTTTTCCATTACCTGTTCTTCGGTTTGCGGGGGTAGCAATTTTTAGGCGTCCTGATAAATAAGCACCCGTTAATGAAGTTTCTGATTTTAACAAAACGTCGATATTTCCTTGAGCAACAATTTCACCCCCATGCACTCCCGCCCCCGGCCCAATATCAACTAAATGATCCGCCGCCCGAATGGTTTCTTCATCATGTTCAACCACAATTAAGGTATTACCTAAATCTCGTAATTTAATTAAGGTATTTAAGAGTTTATGATTATCCCGTTGATGTAACCCAATACTCGGTTCATCTAACACATACAAAACCCCCGTTAACCCGGCTCCAATTTGAGTGGCTAACCGAATGCGTTGAGCTTCTCCTCCTGATAATGTTGATGCAGTTCTGGCTAAGGTTAAATAATCTAATCCCACATCCAGTAAAAATTGTAATCGAGCTTTAATTTCGCGCAAGACTAATTCAGCAATTTTTGCTTGGCGTTCGGTCAGGTTTAACTGATTAATTCGATCTAAACAATCCCGAATGGAAACTTCTGTTAATTGATTAATTTGATATTGTCCGACGCGCACCGCTAAAGCTTCTGATTTTAACCGTTTTCCCTGACAATCTTCGCAAGGTTGATCAATTAAATATTGTTCTAATTTCTGCTTTTGTAATTCTGAAGCAGTCTCCTCATATTGACGTTGTAATAAGGGAATAACTCCTATGTAGGGTCGATAATATCCTTTGTTTTCTCGATAGCGAGAATCCGTTTCAATTAAAATCGGTTCTTCTGAACCATAGAGGAGGATTTTTTGTTGTTCTGGAGTCAGATGATTCCAAGGAGTAGTAATCTCAAATCCAAAGGCTTGACTGACACTATGGAGCAAAGAAAGATAATAAGTATTATCTTTTTCTGACCAAGGAGTAATGGCGGTATAAACGGGTTGAGTTAAATCAGGAATGACTAATTCAGGGGAAAAGGTTTTCAGATGTCCTAAACCATGACAACGGGAACAAGCACCAAAGGGAGAATTAAAAGAAAATAACCGAGGTGAAAGTTCTTCCATCACCGCCCCATGTTCAGGACAGGCGAAATTCTCAGAAAAAACCAGTTGTGATGAAATAGATGAAGCTTCTAAATTTTCGGTTTCTACTTCGTAAGAAGTATCGCTATTTTCTGCAACATTTTTATCTCCAGATCTTGCAATTTTTGGGTCAGTTGATATATACTTATTATTAGACCGCGACGCGGATACCTTATCAGATGTATCATCTAATACCTCTATTACCGCAATTCCACTAGATTGCTTTAAACAAGTCCCCAAAGAATCGGCTAGACGTTCCTCCATCCCTGGCTTTTTAATTAAGCGGTCAATCACGATTTCAATCGTATGAGTATAATTTTTATCTAACTCGATATTTTCTGACAGTTCAAAAACCTCGGAATTGACCCTGACGCGAACAAATCCTTGGGAGGCTAAACTGGACAATAATTTGCGGTGAGTCCCCTTTTTCCCTCGGACAACAGGAGCAAGAATCATAAATTTGGTGCGGTCTGGGAGTTCCATGATCCGATCGCACATTTCATCAATCGTTTGGGGCGCAATATTGCGATCGCAAATCGGACAATGGGGTTGACCCGCACGACCAAACAGCAACCGCAAATAATCATAAATCTCCGTAACCGTCCCCACCGTAGACCGGGGGTTATGGGAGGTTGATTTCTGGTCAATGGAAATAGCAGGACTCAACCCTTCAATCGCATCGACATCGGGTTTATCCAGTTGTCCGAGAAATTGTCGCGCATAAGCACTCAGTGATTCTACATAGCGGCGCTGACCTTCGGCGAAAATGGTATCAAAGGCTAAGGAAGATTTACCCGAACCGGAAACCCCTGTAAATACAATTAAGCGATCGCGCGGTAATTCTAAATCAATATTTTTCAAATTATGTTGTTTCGCACCCCGAATACGAATACTGTTGGGGGTGTTGTTGGGATAGGGTAGGGGGTCAGAAAGTGATGTTGAGTTCACTGCATTTCCAGTGGTACAGTCCTTAATTATCTTAGCGTTATCGTAGATTTACTGAGGATGAGAATGTTGGGTTGTGTTCAATAATTGAAGATTTGGTGAAATTGTGTTATCATAAAATATGACAAATTTGGAATAAATGAGGACTAATGCTAAGGCGTGACAGAAGAATGGCAAATCGAGTTTTACATTGAGTCTGATGGAACTGCACCTGTTCAGGAGTTTATCAAAGATCCGTCATTGACACCAGGGGAACTGAAGCAATTACAACTTCGCCTAAAATTGTTGAGGAGTTATGGATTAAGATTATTAAGAGAAAGATCTGATATTTTAGATAAAATTGTAACGGAAACAAATTTGTATGAATTACGATTAGATAATACACCAAATAATCCGCGAATTTTTCTTTGTGCTTTTGTTGGAAGGCGTTTTGTGCTATTACATGGGTTTAAAAAGAAAAGTCGCAAAACACCTAAAGCGGAAATTGGTATTGCGGTTAGACGACGCGATCGCATAATTCAACAACAGGAGGAAAATTAATGACAGAAACAAATATTCAAGATGTTCTCGCTTTCCTTGAGCAAATTATTCCTGATACCCCAGAAATGCAACTCATAGAAAGACAGGAATTATTTAGATTAACGTTAACTCAAGTCATGCGAAATTTACGGAAAAACTTAGGGTTAACTCAAGGGGAATTAGCAGAAAAAATGGGAGTTACTCAAAGTTGGGTTTCTAAATTAGAAAGTGCCAATAATGATCATGCTTTTGAGTCTGTGTTAGCTTATTTAGATGCGTTGGGTGCAGATTTCGAGGTCACGATTTTACTCAAGGGTAAAAAAGTAGCAGTTATTCCAGCGTTGTTGAGAATGACACCAGAAGAATTTGAAGCATCACTATCAACAGTATTAGATGTTTCTGAAGAATTAGAAAACAATCATCAAGATATAAATAAAATGCCCCTAAACAGAATAAAATTACCTGTAGGTTGAGTTGAATTAAATCAGCCTAATTATTTAGGTGAAAAAATCTTATTATGGATGAATGAAGGGAAAAGAAAGTGTTTAGAAGCTAAAGGTTAGAAGATGGAAAAATGATCAATTATTATTATTTAATCAGGAGATTTTGGTTATGTTCGTTAAAGGGATTAAAAGAGGCAAAATTATTGAGTTGTTAGAGGAAGTTGATTTTCCAGATAATCAAGAAATTTTAATAGAAATTACAGAGGTTAATGATTTTTGGTCAGCGTTACAAGATTTTAGACAAAGGGTAGATTTAGAAAGTATTGATGATAATATTTTTGAGAATTTACGCGACAAATCACCTGGGAGAGAGGTTGATTTATGACTCTTAAGTATTTACTAGACACTAATATTTTATCAGAGGCTCCGCCTCTTATTTCAGGTGGCAGAGCCACCCTAATATCATTTCTAGGTAAAACCTAGAAACGAGGGGAGGAGGGAAGTTTTAGGAGGCGATCGCTGTTATCTTAGCGTTACTATTAGCATCTGGGAGTTGTGGATTTAAAAAGGGACTGTTACTATAGTATGAGATAGTAAAAATTAAAGTCATAAAATACAGGTTAAAAACATGGAAATCAATATTGATAGTACAATCTTATCTGTAAAGTCTGAAAAGCCTTTTCTAACAAGTTCTGAACTTCAGCAGTTTATGGAATGGTTACAATCAAATGAAACTGTCTTGGAAGCCGCTAAGTATTTAGGAGATTATGAAAAACTAATCATTCAAAATACAATTCAATCTTTGAAGCAAAGCCATCCCGATCTATTTTTAACTTCCCAGAGGGAGGAAAAAATAACGGGTGATATCAGTTTTTATTTACATTTAATTAGAGACTCGTTAGTCCTCAGTGATAAAACAGCATTAGATGAAGCCTTAAAACCCAATATCCTTGATACGTTATCTTTATCTCCTAACTGCTTAATTGAGTCTCTCAATGTAATTAAAAATAATATTTTTCTTAAAGAAAATGCAAAACAAGAGATTTTAGAGTATATAGACTATGCTATACAAAAGATTATTGAAAAAGACAAAAGCAAGAATTTAGAAGATGAGAATGATCAGGTTCCTTTCTGGAAAAAAATTATAGAAATTGGTACAACTGTTTCTCAAGCAGAATGGGAAAAATTACCCAAAGATTTTTCTAAAAACTTTGAACATTATTTGTATGGGGTTGCTAAAGATTCATGAAGTTTATTTTCTTGGATACTTCATATTTACAAGCTTTAGCTAACCCAGGTGATGATTTACATCAACGTGCTATAGAAGTAACAGAAAGGCTGGGTGTGTTTGTTCCTGTTACCAGCGAATTGTTTAAAAGCGCTGTTAAATTTTATAGTCAAAGATTGGATAAAGGTTACAGCTTAACAGACTGTGCTTCAATGTTGATTATGCGTCAAAAAGGAATTCAAGATATTTTGACTTATGATAAACATTTCCTGCAAGAAGGGTTTAATGCTTTGCTTAGAGAATAAGATAACCTTTAGAGGGTATTATAGAAAGAAAATTGTAAAAAGAGGTTAAGTCAATATGACCGAGATTAGTCCTAATCATCCAGTGGATGAAGAAAAAAAGAAACGGTTAGAAGCTAAAGGCTGGAAAGTGGGAACTGTGGCTGAGTTTTTACAACTAACGCCCGAAGAAGCAATGTTAGTTGAAATTAAGTTAGCCTTAAGTCGGAATAATCAAGAATTTTTAGTAGAAATTAGAGAGGCTAATGATTTTTGGTCAGCGTTACAAGATTTTAGACAAAGAGTAGATTTAGAAAGTATTGACGATGATACTTTTGAGAATTTACGGGATAAATCACCTGGAAGTAAGGTTGATTTATGACGGTTAAGGTAATCAATAACCAACCTCATTTCTGTTTAATATAGCTTTTAAAAATGGGATTTAGAGTCAATAGCGATCGCTCTCCAATTTCTACTTTTTCAATCAAGCTACGCCGAATTAAGGATTTTATAACCTGCAAAAATTCAGATTTTGATAGTTCAATGTCAAGAAGGGTTTCAGAAAAATTAACAGGTTGATCTTGATTAGCCAACCCATGAATTACCTGTTTTTCTGATAGCGATAAACGTTCTAAATGCAATTCCAGAAGATGTTCTAAATCTCCTAAATAGATATTTTGTTGATCGGCTAAAAATAGGGAAACACTGCCATTATAGATCTCTTTAATGGTTGCAGCGATAATCTTTAACCAGGAAGGATGACCTTGATATAGGGTAATTAATTCTAACCAGTTTTCCTCATCTTTTAATCCTTTCTGTCTTAAAATTTCTGTTGCTGCTTCTCCTAAACCTCTCAAATTTAAGCTTTTTAGAGGTTGATTCTCTGCTTCTAAGGTAACAATTTCTCTCGGTGTTGTCCAACTCAGGAGAATCAAACAACTTTGATGACTAGATGTGGTAACTTTTCTAAAAAATTTACTATAATCTTGATATTCAGGTAAATATTGACCTGCTAACTCACCAATTTGAAAAATTTCCTGCACATCATCCAGAATCACTAAACAGCGAGACTGACGAAAACAGTCAATAATTGTAGATAAGGGGGTTTGTTGAGATTGATAAAAAAATTCTTTGAGTTCGGTTTCGAGTCTTGACAGGGTAAGGCGGTTACTTAAGTTTTTCCAGATAATATAATCAAATTCGGTATTAATTTCTTCGATAAGTTGAAGCGTTAACGCACTTTTCCCAATTCCACTTAATCCATAGATTGTAATCAGGCGAGTGTGTTTTTCTAATATCCATTGTTTGAGGGTGGAGAGTTCGGAAGTGCGAGCGTAAAAGTCTGTTAATGTCGGTGCATCTATTAAGTTGATAATTGGAGACTCATTTGGGGTTTGGGCAGTTTCTGGGGGAGATTGCGATCGCTGTCTAGTATCTTCTGGATATTTACTATTTTCTTGGCAAATATTAATATGAGTATTAATTTTACTACTAACAATCTCTGAAGAAGAGTTTACATAATTGTAAATATTATATCCCGCTTTTCTTTCTAAACTAGAACAAACATTAGACTGTTTAATATCTTCCCCTAACACATCCGATAACGTCTTCCATAATTCCGCAGCTATATTTTTAACATGGGAATTACTACGATTACAAGTTTTAGCAATTTCTTCATATTTTAATCCTTGCCAAGTTCCTTCTAAGATAGCCATTTCCACAGAATCCAGGTGTTTCTCCGTTTTGGCAAATACAAGATCATCTGTCCATTGCAACAGTTCCTCTGTAGTCATAGATGAAGTTAGGGTTAAAATTTGGCTCAATGCAATCTTACTTTATCGTACTTTTCCATACTTTGACAAGTCTATCCTCGATAAATTGATAAAAAACTTTATAAAACTACTGACTTTATCGGACTTATTAGGATTGTCATCTTTAGATATTACAAACTATACTGATAGACAATTGTTGAGTTTCATAACCTGAGTAGTCTACCCTCTTAATTATTATGTTGTCTGCTACTTTAACAGCATCTTTTCTTCCTCGTAGCGGGTTCTATGGAAGTTTTACCCTAGATATTGCCATCGCTTATTACGAAAATGGACAATGGATTTCTCAAGGTTGGAGTCACTTACGAGTACGAGTAGAACCTAATCGTCAGAAATTTGATGATCTTAAAAGTCTGAAGAAATTGTCTCTTGTTACTTATTTTGATAAAGTAGTGCTTTTAAACCAGCCCCTTAGACAGAGAGAATATTATTTTTATATAGAACGACATGAGAATTTTCTGGATATTTGTCAACTCCATAACGTAAGGACGTTTTATCCGTTAAGCCATAAATACGCAATTGGTTCATATCGCCCTTGTTTTTGGTTGGAATATGGGGATTTTAAAAAGTACAATGCCAGGTACTCTGGGAATGGACTAGATCGTTTTTGTGACAATGTGTTTTCTGGAAAAAAATGGGTTAATGGTTGGTATTATATTGATGTCGGAAATGCCTCTGACTATACAATAGAATTTGAATTAAGTCAACATTCTCACACTCATTATCATCTTCCTCATCCTCCTCATCCTCACTAATTAGGCTTTCCTCGTTCCCAGGTAGAACCTGTGAATATTGTATCAGTTGGCAGAGCCACCCTAATATCATTTCTAGGTAGAACCCAGAAACGAGGGGAGGAGGGGAGTTTTAGGAGGCGATCGCTCTAATTTATTAAGATAATAGTTAATAAGGAATCCAGTCTAATTTGTCTAACCACTCCTCAACTTCAGTAATCTCCCAAATTAACACTAAAGATTCTGACCAAGTTCTAATTGTACCACCTGGACGTAACCAAACTAATCCCCAAATATGTCCACCTTTTCCCCAATGATCCTGCAAATGTCCTCCCATACTATTGCGGTTGTCTGTTACTAATAATCGTTGGGAGATTTCCAAATAATTCAGCAGTTCTGGATCAAGGGTTCCTAATGGGGGTGCTTCTGGTTCTCCAACTCTGATAATATCAATATCTGAATTAAAACGTTGTACCGCTAACTTCAATTTTGGGGGTAAATTTTCATCAAGGAGAAACCGAACTTTCATATTTTAATTTCTCCTGTTCTCGTTGCTGTTTAACCGCTTGCAAACGTTGTCTTAACGGTGAAGGATGAGTGATAAACTCTTGATAATGTTGTTCTCGTTGTTTCCATAACCGCAATAGATAAGCATCCATCGCAGAACGATTTTGTAAATAATAGGTTATCACCGCATAAATTTTTTCTAGGTTTAGAGTGGGTAACTCTTGTAAAATTTGTTCCGGGGTATATCCATCCAGATAATATTTGATCACATCCTCAATGCCAATGCGATGACCTTTGAGGTGAATTTCATCAGGATTAATAAATTCTAAGTAATCTTGTAACTGCATTGTTAAAACGATATGCTATCTCTTTAATAATCATACTTTTATTCGGGTAAAAATTCAAGGGATAAAATCTCTGTTAAGGTATAGGGACAAGTTTCAGGAAATAAAGATAACCCCGTTTCTCTTTCCGCGCTGATAGTAGCCAAAGGATAAACATCTTCTATCGCTTCGGTCAAATTAGGTTGAAGACTAGGGTTTTTTTGTAGAAGTTTTGCTAACCGGAGGCGTTGCTCTTTAATTGTTAATTGCCAACTTCGAGAACGTAAGTTTGGCTGGAATTGCCATTTTAATAAGTGCATAATTAAGAGTTCTAATCGACTTTCTAATTGTCGTTTTTCAGAGCGTCCCATGTCTTCTATTTCTTCAGCAATATTTTGCCAATCGATTTGATGAAGTTGTCCTGTTTTTAATAGCTGTACTTGTTCCTGTGTCCAAGCATAAAAGTCTGTTTCATGAGTCGTTGAGTTCATGGTTTTCCTATAATTAAAGGTAATAGGGGGACTGTGAATATTGCTGAATTTATTTCATTTATGATTCTAACAGAGTTGATTCAGAGGGTAAAAAATGCTCATCTAAAACCTGTTCAATGCTAAAAGGAGGAAGTTCGGGAAACATTTCTAAGGGTAATCCTGTTTCATCAGCCGCATTCGCTCTGGCTAAAGTGTAACATTCTAAAAAAACATCTTGCGGATAGGATTTTAAGCTTGGACTTTCTTGAATGCGTTTGTGAATTCCCCACCGACTATTGCGAATTGAACCTCTCCAACTACCACTTCGATGTCCTGGCTGGTATTTCCGTTTTAATAGATGCAATAATAGTACATTGAGATAAGATTCTATGGCTCGTTTTTGGCTTTTTCCCATTGATTCGATTTCTTCGACTAAGTTCGGAATATCCAGGTCAGAAAAACGACCTTCTGCTAGGAGGTAAGCCGTTTTGTTTAACCATTGGTAATAGTCTTTTTCGTACAAATTTGTATTCATTGTTTAACTCACGAGTCTTTCAACAGATATTTGAACATCAGGAAACGCTAGAGGGGTAATAATCCCTTGGCTAAAAATTTGTTGAATCAAATAATTGTTATTTTCAGGTTCTCGAAATACGATTAATTGTTTTTGTGATAAATCTAAAACCCAATATTCAGGGATGAGAGCTTTAGCATAAATTGATAATTTTAATTCTAAATCTTTTTTTAAACTACTTTTGGCTACTTCAATTAACCAATAGATATCCTCAGCATAAGGATGATGATTTTTATAAGTTGACTTGGGTAGTCTAACAATAGCAATATCCGGTTCAGGTTCAGAGTTTGACAGGGTAATAGGGCCATTAAAACGAACATGAGCTTTACTTGCTAACAAGGTTTGTAAGTATTGTGTACCTTCCTCAGCCGTATAATAATGAATAGGAGTTTCTGGACTCATTTCAACGATTTCACCTGCTAATAGTTCGACATTGCGATCGCACAAAATCCCAGCATCAATCATCTGGTGATAATCCTCTATAGACCATTTTGCTAACGTTTTCATTACCCAATTACCTGTTCTTATTATAGAAAGGATATTATAGCAAAATTTTAGAGCGATCGCATGATTCTCTAGCCGTTTTCCTGGGAAGAAATTGCTACACTAGAGTTGCATCGTTTATCAAGGGATTTAACTTTATGTATCCGCTTTTAACGGGAAAATTAAAGATTGAACAGTTAACCGTTGCGATCGCTAACCTCCCCCCTAAATTGAGTGGAATAAAATTAGTACAGCTTACAGATTTTCATTATGATGGGTTGCGATTATCTAAACAATTGTTAAAAGAAGCGATCGCTGTTACCAATCAAGCTAAACCCGATTTAATTGTATTAACGGGGGATTATGTTACCCATGATCCGACACCAATTCATCAACTCACAGTTTACCTTAAACAATTATATAGCAAAGCCGGAGTTTATGGCGTTTTAGGCAATCATGATCATTATTATTCCTATTCTAAAAAAACCGTTACTGATGCTTTAAATGAAATCGGAATTCAGGTGCTATGTAATCAAATTGCTTATCCTATGGGAGTAGAACTTGCTTTAATTGGATTAGGAGATTTAAAATCAAAACAATTTCAGCCACACAAGGTAATGAATACCTTAGATGAAAAAATCCCAAGAATTATTTTATCTCATAACCCGGATACTGCCGAAATCTTACAGCAATGGCGAGTCGATTTACAGCTTTCTGGCCATACTCATGGCGGTCAAATCGTGTTACCCAAGTTAGGGGTATTACCTTCTTTATTACCTTCTATTCGTCGCCATATCCCCCAACCTTTTCATCGTTGGATTCCATTTTTTTCAAATTGCAATTTAATTTATAAACATTGGAATTGGGCATCAGGATTGCATCAAGTTGGGAATAATTATTTATATGTAAATCGCGGTTTAGGAACCTATTTACCGGGGCGTTGGAATTGTCCGCCAGAAGTTACAATTATTACTTTAAAATCTAAAGTTTAACTCTATTTCTATTCAGAGGTAATATCGTGACCCAGGGTAAAAACAACAACAAATCCCTATTTTCTCAACATTACTTACAGCATCAGATTCAGGACTGTCCAGAATGGCTAGTTGATGTAACTGCGGGGTTTAAGCAGTTAAAAAGTCTCTATCAGTCTCAACAAAATTTATTATCAACATTCAATCAAGTTCAAACTCAAAATTTTTTGATTCAACCCGCATTAGAAATTTTAGGATTTAGTTATATTTATCAAGTTAATTATTATGATAAAAGTCAAATAAAATGTCCTAATTATGCTTTATTTAACCATAAAATAGAACAGAATCAAGCCTATTGTTTACAAACTCATGAAACCGCGTTTTATTCTAGGGTAATTGCGATCGCACAATCCCAATATTGGCAACGTCCCTTAAGTAAAGTTTTGACTAATGATCAACGAGATATTGATCAAAATACTAACCCATCTTTTCAAATTATTAACGATTTGATCAGGACGGGAGTAAATTGGGGAATTTTAACGAATGGTCGAGAATGGCGACTCTATTATCGTTTAGCATCTTCTAAAGCAACAGAGTTTTATCCCATCGATTTACTAGAGCTTTTGGAAACAGAAAATTTAGAACAGTTTAAATATTTTTGGCTATTTTTTCGCCAAGAAGCCTTTGTTAAAAATTCCCAAGGACGCAATTTTTTAGAAGGGATACGGGAGGAAAGTACCAGATACTCAAGGCGAGTGGAAAATGAGTTAAAAGCATTAGTTTTTGAGCGGATATTTCCTAATTTAGCGGGGGGTTTTGTCGCAAATGCAACTCGACAGGGACAACCTGTGACATCTAAACAAGTTTATAAAGCGACTCTATCTTTTGTTTATAAGCTGTTATTTTTGCTCTATGCTGAAGCGAGAAATTTGTTACCTATGGGGGGGAATTATCGAGATTATAGCTTAATGCAGTTAACTCAAGAAGTAGCTCAAGATATTAAAATTCAGAAGAGATTAAGCCCAACTTCAACGGAAATATATGATCGGCTTTTGAATTTATTTCAACTTGTGGGTCAGGGAGAAAAAAAATTAGGTATTTCTCCTTATAATGGCAGTTTATTTGACTTTAATTTTAGTAAACTACAGGATCAATTAGATGATTCCGCTAATTATTTTTTATCTCAATTTAAACTACCAGATGTGATATTAGCTCCTCTATTAGATCAATTAGCACAATTTGAAGGAAAACCCATTGATTATCATTTTTTAGACGTGCGACAATTGGGGTCAATTTATGAAGAATTGTTAGAATATCAAATTATTATTGAAGATGCTACGACGGGAAAGGTTTATTTAGAAAATGATCAAAGCGATCGCAGGTTAACAGGCTCTTATTATACTCCTGATTATATTATAAAATACATGGTTAGTCAAACCCTAAAGCCGATTTTAGAACAGCGATCGCAACAATTTTCTGAACTCATGGAGCAAATTTATCAACTATATGATCAGATCAAAAATCAAGCATTAGAAAAGCAAAGTTTGAACAACTTACGAAAGGAGTTACAGCAATTACAGCAAGACGCAACAACTACATTACTCGATATAAAAGTTTGTGACCCCGCGATGGGAAGCGGTCACTTTTTATTAGAAACAGTAGATTATTTGACCGATGAATTAATCTATATTTTAACACAATATCCTGAACATAATCCAGTCTTGGAAATGTTGGATCAGACTCGTCAAAGTATTGTAGATAATTTAGAACAACAGGACATTTTGATTGATTCTGATCAATTAGATCCCACTCAATTATTGCAGCGATTGGTGATAAAACGCTGTATTTATGGGGTAGATTTAAACCCAATGGCGGTAGAATTAGCAAAAGTGAGTTTATGGCTACATTCCTTTACAATTGGCGCACATTTGAGTTTTTTAGATCATCATTTACGGTGTGGAAATTCATTAATTGGGACAACAATTAGAGAAGTAGGAGCAAAAATTTTAGCAGATGAAACTGGACAGTCAATTTTATTAACAGGGTCATTTGTGGAATTATTAAAAGCGGGGGAAATTATGCAAAATATAAGTATTTTGAATGATGTAACTTTTGTAGAAGTTGAACAAAGTAAAAAATTATTTCGTTATTTTAATAAAACAATAAAACCTTATAAACAGTTATTAAATAGGGATATTTCTCATTTTTTTGAATTAAAGCCAACAAAAAAAACAAGTTATGAAAAACAGTTTTTTCATTGGGATTTAGAGTTTCCAGAGGTATTTATTGATTTAAAAAATGCTACTTGGAAAGAAAATGCTGGGTTTGATGCTGTGATTGGAAATCCACCTTACGATATTTTAGCAGAGAAAGAGAGAAAAGAAAACCTAGGCTGTTTAATTAACTACCTGAAATCTAATCCAGTTTTTGCTCATAGTCTCGGCGGAAAACTAGATTTATATAGATTATTTATTTGTCGATCAGATTATTTAATCTCTCGATTTGGATTTGTGGGTTTGATTATCCCCCTGTCTGTTTTAGCTGACCAACAAGCTATTTCTCTCAGAAAGTTTTTGTTACATAAAAATAAGATTCGTCAGGTTAATGCTTTTCCTCAAAAAGACGATCCAAATCGAAGGATTTTTAGGAAAGCCAAACTCCCAACTTGTATTATTATTTTCAGTAACTCTCTTAATAATCAACCCATTAAAATTACCGTACATCCCGGTAATCTTCTGGAAGAAATTTCAGGAGAATTTTATTGTAGTTTAACTGAAATTGAAGCATTAGATGATAATAATTTACCAATTCCTCTGCTTTCATCCACTGAAGAAGTTCAAGTTTTAAGGCGGTTTAATATTCAAAATCAAATCCAAAAAGTAAAAAATATTTGCTCAACTTATCAAGGTGAAATTAATGAAACGACGATGAATAATTTAATTAGTAAAAATCCGAATAGCGGTTGTCGAATATTACGAGGAGGAAATATTCAGCGCTATGAATTTATTCCTCAACCTAAACAAGGGATGACAAAATATCTCAATGTCACTGCTTATTATCAGCAAATGGGAGGAAATCGAATCATTCATACCCTTCAACCCCGAATTGGCTACCAGAGAAATGCGGCTCTTGATAGTTGGAAACGCCTAATTTTTACACCTTTACCCACTCCTTGCTATTGTTTTGATAGCGTTTCCTATTTCTTGATTGAAAACAATCATTCTGCTTTTACATTACTCGCACTACTCAATTCTAATCTTTTAGAATGGAGATTCAGATTAACTAGCACGAATAACCATATTAGTATATCAGAAATTGCTGCTTTACCGATTCCTATTTTTACTTTTAATACTCCCTTAGAACATCGTCAAAAATCCCTGGAAAATGCGATCGCCTTTTATCATCAATATCAAAGCAATGGTAATCTTAATCCCCTATTAACCCAAGTCAACTATCACCTTAATCAACAACCCCCAGAAACAGACATTATTCACGATCTGTTAGCCTATTTAGCTGAACAAATGATTGAACTCAATAAACAAAAGCAAACTGAAATTCAAAGCTTTTTGCAAGGGTTAGAAGGCTTTATGGGTTGTTCTATTGATACTCTAAATCATAAATCTAAAATTCGGAATTACTTAGGAGACTATTACAAAACAGAACTCCATCTTGGTTTTGATGAGTTCATATCCGTTTTAAATAAAAATAAGCTCAAAATTGCTCCCCTTTGCCAAAAAAAACAACAAATGTTAGAACAGGAATATCAAAACAGTTTAAATATCCTATTACCCCTCAAAACCCAGTTAATGAGATGTGATAAACTGATAGATGCAATTGTATATCGGTTGTATGGATTAACGGAAGCAGAAATTGCTATTGTAGAGAGGAGTAAATTTAGGAGAGTTTGAACCCCAAAGACAGGGAGACACAAAAATTTTCTTTATGTCTTGGTATCTGGGTGGTTTACCCCGGAAGAAATTTAATCACTTCAAATTAGGATAATTTAACGATGTCTCATACCTATACGGTCTGGAAAACTGCTAAACTTTCTAAAGCCTTTTTAGAGGGGGTACGAGGGGCAATTCCCTTAGCAGTAGAACAAATTGATATTCTGTTAAGAATTATTAGAAAAGCTCAACCTAATCTGGATAATTTTTTAGATTTAGGTTGTGGAGATGGAATTTTAGGACGTTCTATTTTAAGTCAATATCCTGATGCTAGGGGGGTGTTTTTAGATATTTCAGAAACAATGGTTAAAGTAGCACAGGAGAGCGTTGATCAATCTTCTGGAAAGATTTCTTTTATTTTACAAGATTTTAGTCTAAAAGATTGGATTCAAACCTTAAAAAATGACGCTCCTTTTAATGTAATTGTATCAGGGTTTTCGATTCATCATCAACCCGATGAACGAAAAAAAGAGTTATATCAGGAAATTTTTGATTTATTGAAACCGGGAGGACTTTTTCTGAATTTAGAGCATATTTCCTCAACATCTCCTTGGGGTGAACAGTTATTTGATGAGTTATTTGTTGATTCTCTTTATGTTTATCATAAAAAGTTAGGAAATAATTTATCACGGGAAGAAGTCGATCAAAAATATTATAATCGGCCAGATAAAATCGCCAATATTTTAGCTCCCGTTGAGTTACAGTGTGATTGGTTACGCGAGATTGGTTATCAAAATGTTGATTGTTTTATGAAATTGTTTGAAATCGCCTTATTTGGAGGAATTAAACCTTAAATATTCGTTGGCTGTTGACGGTTACGGGCGGGAGTACCCCGCCCCTACGACTGTAGAAAACGCGCTTCTCCTGCTCCCCTTTTAACTATTCTCCGAAACGATATCCTTTGCCGTAAACCGTATGAATTAAGGGGGTTTCTCCGGTTATTTCAATTTTTCTTCTTAAAAGGCGAATTTGTGCGGCTAATACATTGCTGCTGGGTTGTTCGCCATCTCCCCAAAGATGTTGATGAATTTGATGATGGGTTAATAGTTGCCCTGGATAACGCATTAAATAAGCTAAAAGTTGGCTTTCTTTTTCCGATAAATCAATCATTCGTGTTCCCCGATAAGCGAGTTGATTTTCGAGGTCTAATTCTAAGTCTGCGACTTGCAAACGATTAGAATGGGTAAGGGGGGATTCTATGGCTTGGTAACGACGCAATAAGGCGCGAACTCTTGCTAATAATTCGCGTAATTCAAAGGGTTTCATTAAATAGTCATCAGCCCCGGCATCTAACCCTTGAACTCGATCATCTAGGGTGTCTTTTGCTGTTAAAAATAAAATCGGGGTTGGGTCAGATTGCGATCGCAATTCCTGACAAATTTCTAAACCCGATTTTTGTGGTAACATCCAATCTAAAATTAATAAATCATAATGATTTTGACGGGCTAAATCACAGCCAAAACGCCCATCTGTGGCAATATCAACAAGATACCCTTCACGGGTTAATACCCGACTCAAAGGTTCTGTTAATTCGATTTCATCATCAACTAATAAAATTCGCATCAGGTAAGAGGGAACAGGGAACAGGGAACAGGGAACAGGGAATAGGGAACAGGCAATAGGCAATAGGCAATAGGCAATAGGCAATAGGCAATAGTTTTATTAAAAACTAACAAAGCTAACAGTTAACAGTCAACCGTCAACCGTCAACCCATTAAAAGTACATCATTTCGGGTTCTAGGTGAGCCGCATCAATCCATTGCTGCATTGCCGGAAGTGACCAAATAGCTTTAACATAGTCTTGTTCAATTAATCCTAACTTGACATCATAGCTAATAAATCGAGAAACAACCGGAGCAAACATAGCATCGGCAATGGTAAAATTTCCGAATAAAAATTCACCACCCGACCCATATTGTTGACGACATTCTCGCCAAATTGACGTAATGCGATCAATATCAGCTTGTACACCGGGTTTCATGCCTTCTCTGGGGTAACGAGTGCGACAATTCATCGGCATTTGTTGCCGTAAATTCATAAATCCGGCGTGCATTTCCTGACTCACACAACGAGCATAAGCTCTGGCTTCTCGGTCTTGAGGCCATAAATCTCTAATAAAATTTTCGGCAATATATTCACAAATGGCTAAGGATTCCCAAACCGTTAAATCTCCATCTAATAACACCGGAACTTTCCCCGATGGAGAATAACGTCTGATTTCTTTGTGGGTGTTGGGAGTACCCAAATCAATCAAAATTTCCTGAAAATTAAGTCCTACTTGTTTCAGAACTAACCAAGGACGCAGCGACCAAGACGAATAATTTTTATTGCCGATCACCAGAGTTAACTGTCCCATAATCTGGTAAATAAAAGTTAGGGTAATAATTGCAGTTTCATCAGATCCCGAATTCTCGGCGAACTGTGTTGATAAATCCTAAATTGTCTCATTTCTCATCTTTATGATTACCGTAGCACTGCCTAAAGGCGCTTTATTAATAGACAGCATTCGACTTCTACAAGCCGTTGGACTTGATTTTAGTGCTTTTTTAGATCCAGCCAATCGACAACTTCAAATTCATGATCCCACCCAAACGGCCAAGGGGTTGCTAGTCCGGGCGCAAGATGTCCCTGTTTATGTCGAATATGGTCAAGCGCAGTTGGGGATTGTGGGTTATGATGTCCTGCGGGAGAAAAAGCCTCAAGTGGCTTCTCTAGTAGATCTCAAATTTGGCAAGTGCCGGATGTCGGTAGCTGTTAAACAATCAAGTCCCTATCAGCGCCCCGTAGAATTGCCGCCCCATAGTCGGGTAGCGTCTAAATTTGTCCACTGTGCTAACGAGTATTTTGAGAGTTTGGATTTACCTGTTGAAATTATACCGCTATATGGTTCCGTCGAATTAGGGCCAATTACAGGAATGTCTGAAGCGATTGTGGATTTAGTCTCTACGGGTAAAACATTACAACAAAATGGATTAACAGAAATTCAGGTTTTGTTTGAAAGTACAGCCCACTTAATTGCTCATCCCTTAAGTTATCGTTTAAATACAGACGGACTGAAGGATTTAATGACTCAAATTCGAGCAGAATTAACCGTTAAAGTGTAAATTTTTTAGATTTAACATTCTAAAGTGGATAGGGGTTTAGTCGTTATTTCCGAAGTATTTTCCTTGAGCAGTTGCTCGAAAATCCGGGGTTCTACAGGACGACTAAACCAATATCCTTGTAAACAATCGCACTCATGATCTCGCAGAAATTGTTGTTCAGCTTCCGTTTCTACTCCTTCAGCAATGACTTTCATATTTAAACTATGAGCCATTACAATCGTCGCTTTAACAATGGCTGCATTTTTAACATGAAGGTTGACATCTTTGACAAAACAGCGATCTAATTTTAAGGTATCAAAGGGAAATTTTTGTAAATAGCTTAAGGAGGAATATCCCGTCCCAAAATCATCTAAGGAAAGTCCGATTCCTAAATTTTTTAATTCTTGTAAAATAGAAACAGCCCGTTCGGGATTTTTAACTAACACACTTTCAGTTAATTCTAATTCCAAACACCTAGGATCTAAATGGGTTTGTTTTAAAACTTGCATCACATACCGTCCTAAGTTGCGTTGATGAAATTTTACTCCCGAAACATTCACCGCAACGGAGAGTTCAAATCCCTGATTTTGCCATTGTTTGACTTGTTTACAAACTTGACGAATCATCCATTCATCAATTTCTACAATTAAATCATTTTCTTCGGCTATACTTAAACATTCAATTGGAGGAACTAACCCTCGTTGCGGATGTTGCCATCGAAATAAAGCTTCAGCCCCCGTTATTTTTCCGGTTTTAAAGTCGAGTTGAGGTTGATAATGGATAATAAATTCTTCTTGATCTAAAGCATGATGCAGATCAATTTCTAAGAGAAAACGCTCTTGAATTTTTGTCCAAATTTCATTAGAATAGAGAAAATAAGAATGGGTTCCCTGTTGTTGGGCTTGACGCAGGGCAATATTAGCTTTGATCAGCAAATTATCAAAATTATCATCATGTTGGGGATATAAAGAAACACCTAAACAGCAGCCTAATAATAATTTATAATCGGAAATCTGGATCGGTTTAGATAAACAATTTAACAGTTTTTTAGCAATTTCTTCGATTTCTTCATCATCAGAAATAGGAGGTAAGATTAAGGCGATTTTTTCGCTTTTAAATTTAACCACAAATCCAGCCCTTTTCATTTCATCATGAATTCGATTAATTACAGCTTGAACTAAAATATCACCATAATTTGTTCCTAAATAATCTTGAAACCGTTCTAAGCGATCTAAACTTAAAATAAACACCGGAATAGATTGATCCGGTGACTTAATTAGCTTAATAATTTGTTTAAATTTACTCTCTAAACTGAATTGAGCCGCTAAGTTAATCCGAGATTCATCATTAACATTTCCCATTAATTGAATTAAGCTGGGAGACTCCGATAATGACAAGGGAAAATGAACTCTTTCCTGTTTATTAAACTGAGCTTGAATGGCGGCTAATAGTTCAGATTTACTATAAGGTTTGGTCAGATAGTCATCCGCTCCCAATTCCATCACCCGGCGTAAATTGCTACGTTCATGTTGGGCGGTTAAACAAATGAAAGGAATTGACAGGGTGTCCGGGTTACTTCTTAACTGTTCTAGGACTCCATAACCATCTAAATTAGGCATGATTAAATCACATAAAACTAAATCCGGTTGTTGGGTTTTAAGAAGTTGCAGACCCACTTGTCCATTGTCTGCTTCGAGGATTTGAAACCCTTCCGCATGAAGAATTTTCAGCAAACTTCGACGCAACAGGACATCATCTTCAATAATTAGAATTGTTTTCATGGTTTCTAGTTGATCCTCAAATCGTCTTCAGAGTTCCTATAGACTATAAAGCCTGTGGTTATTGATTGTCTGTAATTCCAAGCCGAGGGTTTCTTTAAAAAAGATAAAGAACATTATATGACTTAAAATAGATCTTTTGTTCTGCAAGTGCAGTGATAGAAAAAAAATAATTCTGTGAGATTTTACACAAAAATTTGTGATCTACATCGCCCATCAGTGATCATGATCTTGACAATTTCCGTAATTATACGGACTTTAATCGCTTAAAAAATACTTTCCTCGGTAAAATTGAGGCTTTGGGGTAGCGCTTGAACTTTCTTGGACTTCCGGGATACAGAGGAGGCTGCTGTGGAGTATTGCCGTCGAACTTCTGGCTTCAAGCGTGTTAAACTCTGATCAAGTGACAATCACGCCCTAATTCGAGTTGGAATGACTACCCGATTTTCCCCTAATAATACACCTCAAAAACAGAATTCGCGTGAAACAGACTGGCTGTTACTAATGCGGGTTGCTGAGTATGCGAAACGACATCAGCGTTTATTAATTCTAAGCTTGATTTTATTAATTCCTCTATCGCTCTCTGGTGCCGTTCAACCGATTTTAATTGGACAAGCGATTTCTTTAATTCGTCAAGAACCCACAACCTATCCGTTTCTGCAAAAAATGTCTTTATCGGATGGGTTAAATGTTCTGGCTATTATCCTCTTACTCACAATTTTAGTCCGATTTTTTCTCCAAGCAATTCAAGGGTATTGGGTGCAGAAAGTCGGTCAACAAATAACCACTGATATTCGCAATGATTTATTTGATCATGTCACCTCTCTGGCGGTTAGATTTTTTGATCGCACTCCCGTTGGTCGATTAATTACTCGTTTAACCAGTGATGTTGATGCCTTGGGAGATGTATTTTCTACGGGTGCAATTGGAATTATCAGTGATTTATTTTCGATTTTAGTGATTGCTGTTCTGATGTTTACCATGCAATGGCAATTGGCTTTGATTTTAGTGCTGATGATGGTTCCGGTAACAGCCCTGATTGTTTATTTTCAACAACAATACCGCCAAGCTAATTATCAATCCAGAGAGGAACTTTCCAATCTCAATTCCCAACTTCAAGAAAATATGGTGGGGATTGGTGTTGTGCAATTATTCCGTAGAGAACGGTTTAATTCTGAATTATTTCGGGCCACCAATCTTCACTATATTAAAGCCGTTGATCAAACCATTTTTTATGATTCGGCGGTATCAGCAACCTTAGAATGGATTGCTTTAATTGCGATCGCCGTTGTTCTCTGGTTTGGGGGTAAGCAAGTAATTCAAAATCAATTGAGTTTTGGAACCTTATCGGCTTTTATTTTATACGCCCAACGGTTGTTTGATCCCCTGCGACAATTTGCCGAAAAATTTACCGCTATTCAAGCCGGATTTACTGCCATTGAACGAATTAATAATATTCTCAATGAACCGATAGAAATTCAAGATCTAGATCAAATTACAGCCAACCTTTCTGCTTTTGATCCTGATGATCAAAACCGCATACAAACGGGAGAAATTCGCTTTGAAAATGTTTGGTTTGCCTATAAAGATGATGAATATGTAATCAAAAATCTAAATTTAACCATTCGTCCAGGGGAAAAAGTTGCCTTAGTCGGGCCAACGGGAGCCGGAAAAAGTTCAATTATTCGGTTATTGTGTCGATTATATGAACCTAGCAAAGGACGAATATTAGTTGATGGGATTGATATTCGAGAGTTACGTCAAGCGGAACTTCGACGCCATATTGGGGTGATTTTACAAGATGGATTTTTGTTCGCTGGAGATGTGAAAAGTAATATTACTTTGGGAGAATCCTATAGTTTTGAACAAATTCAACAAGCGGCAGAAAAAACCAATGTTGCTCAATTTATTGAACAGTTACCCCAAGGTTATGATACAGAATTACGAGAACGCGGAACGAATTTATCCAGTGGTCAAAAACAACTCTTAGCCTTTGCCAGAGCCGCCATTCGTAACCCCCATATTTTAGTTTTAGATGAAGCTACAGCTAATTTAGATGTGGTGACAGAAGCGTTAATTCAAGACGCCTTAGAACATCTTCTACAAGGACGTACCGCGATTATTATTGCTCACCGTCTTTCAACGATTAGAAATGTGGATCGAATTTTAGTATTAAAACGGGGTCAACTGATTGAGTCGGGTAGTCATGAAGAATTAATCGAGCAAAATGGCGTATATGCCAGTTTATACAACTTACAAATGTTAAAAGTACAGGACAATAATTAAGAATAAAGTTCGTTTGGTGGGCTATGCCCACCCTACTTTTCTAGGAGCGAATTTTTCGTTGAATTCGATGGGGTGAAATAACGTAAAGGGTATAGAATGGATAGGTAGAAGGGGGATTCACTGAACGCGCTTTTAAACGCCAGTAGGGAAAAGGAATCGTGTCATTTTTTTTGAAGGTATAATTAGGGCGATCTAAATCATAACTCCCCTGAGAATTTAGATTTTTACTGCTTTTCTTAGATTGACGTTCTAAATGAGTAAGGGGAAGAATAATTGGCCAAAAAGCAACAGAAAATCCGATCACAACCCACGAACCAATATGAGTATTGGGAGTGGTTTTATCTTGTAAAAAACTTCGTAGAAACACGATGAAAACTAGAAAAGCTACAATGAGATGGCATTGGAAGACAAGGGTTAAAAATAACATAGTGATCAAATTGAGGAAAATATAAAATCAGTGAGTCATCTGTTTGAAGTTCTACCAGAAAGAAGTAGAAACTCAGGAATTCAACTCTTAAATCTATCTCAGGGAATACATTGACTTTTTCTGATAGATTAAAGAGTGTAAAATCATCTGTTATTCGGATCTTTAGGAATAAAAATCCGATCCAGTTTCAGGAGGAATACAGAGGAGTCGTAACAAGGAAAGTGTGACCGCCTCGGAGATCAGATCTTTTAATAATTTATGAGTGGAATAGGGATGTCCCTGGTTTTCCTTTCCCACCCAACGATGCAAGGGGGTTAAAACATTGAGAACATAAGCACTTGCTTTTGTTTTATTGATGGAAACAACAATTTGATCAGGTAAACTCTCTAATTGTTGTTCTATTTCTGCGAGAGTTAATTTCTCTAAGGTCTGATGCTCTAGTGCAAAAGATTCCGTGAAAAGGACATTCATAGGGTAAACTTCAGCATTCAATATAGGTTTGAAATTCAACCAAATTCTGCAAGAGTTTCCCAACAATCCAACCCAAAACCTGACAAGAATGAATGATATAGCACCCTAATGATCTAATTCTAAACCCCTAAAAAACTAGAAAATTTATTCCCCATCGAGTTAACTATTTTCTGACAAAAATTTCAAGTCTTGCCCTATTAATTGTTGAGAGACTTTTAAGGGAATCGAAAATACTTTACCCTGTCGTTGAGAGACTTTGATGCTTAATTTTATCATCCGATAAATAAACCCTTTCATTGATTTTCTGGCTTGTTGCTGTTGCCATTGATATCCCTCTTCTGTAGAAGCGTATAGAGGTGGTAGACGATTCAGCGCATAGGTTATGACATCTATCTGATTAATTGATTGAACCAGTTCTGGGGGTAAATTTTGGAGTTGTCGTTCAAGTTCTTCAAGGGCTAATTCTTCCATGGCGTTACGGAAACCATATACTGGCTCATTTTGTTGAATATTTTTCATGGAATGGAAATCCTCCTTTAGGAATAATTAGAGTAGGGATTAACAGGTGGTTGTACAGTTTGATGCCAGAAACATATTAGACATTTCACCCAGAAAACACGTTCTCAATTCCGATTCCACTTTCTCTTTCTAAACGATAGATTCCGTATTATTGTTCCCCATTTCAAGTCTAAATTTTTTCTTAGATTCGTTGCACCCTTAAAAATTTACTCGCCAAATTAGCATCGAATAAAATACTCAATGACTCTGACTTGTCATATAACTAATGCAGTTTAAATCATAATAGTGAAGTTTTCGGGAAGATCAAGAATTAAGGTTAACTTGGATGTAATTTTTCCCTTTAATCCGCCGATTAACCCCTGTTTCTATTTCAGAAAGCAATAGCAGCGATCGCTGATTTTCTAGATATTTGTATTTGGGGTTGTAATCGGTTTATTTAACTCAATAGGAGGTTCCTCCGGTACTTCTGGGGGGGGTGCGACTGGCTCTGGGGGA
>NZ_LR734884.1 GCF_900010725.2 Planktothrix serta PCC 8927
TCCTTTGGTGATGGTGTTTCTTCAATGGCACGCATTTGGAAGCTGCCGACTTGCTGATTGAATGCCAACTGAATTGGAAAAGCAGTTTCTTTTGTATTACCAATTAAGCTACCGATATCGGTAATTCTAAAATTAGTAACTCCTGCACCGAATAGAGAGACAAAATTGAGGCGTTCTCCAGGACTGAATTCCCCCAAAATAGTGTCTGCGACCGAGACAGTGAAGCGGTTGTCCTGACCCATGGGGAAGTCGAGAATTTCGGTAAATAAGGTATTTTCTAAGGCTTGAAATTCAAAACCGTAGGTGGTGTGGGGGTCATACCACCGACAACCGGGTACGTTGTTGAAGATTTGCCAACCCCCAGAACTACTACTGGTGGGTAGGATGGGATTTTGTTGGGTNTGCAGAAGCGAAGCCGTCTCCGACTAAACTGCTGTCGTCGTCATCCCAAGAGCTATTGTTGTTGTATGTAGTTAAGTAGGTGTTGGGATTGCATTGATTTGAGGGCAGGTCATTTTTAGTCCAGGCATAAAAGTAGTTTCCCGGAGTTAAGCCGTTGATTTGATGTTGGTTTTCGTTGAAGCCGGCGGTAAGAGTGCCGGAAAATGTTTGGGTGGGTTGAGGAGGCCCAGGAGTGAATATATTTTCCCAACCCCATCTAACCCCACTGTAAATTTCTACCTTTCTTTTCACAATACCTGTTTCCGGCTCTTGAGTTCCTCCTGGAACCTCATTCACTAAATAGGTTTCAGCGTAGAAGTAATGATTTGTTCGATCATACGGCTTTTGCACATATGCCAAGTCACGAAAAAGATTTGAGCTAGAGCCAGAATAGGATTCATCAAAGTATGGACTTGCTGCATTAGAGCGAATATCGAGCTTGTCAATAGGAACTTGATCGTTTATGATATCGCCATTTTCATCAAGATCGAAGTTAATAAGTACCCGCTGAATCCAGTGAACGGTATTACCAGTTGGATCGGTTCCTTCTGGACGGTAATTTAATTTGAAAGCAGCTCCGACTGCGTTACTCACACGAGCTCCATCCAGTGTGCAAGCAAAGTCTGAACCACAGGCGTAATAGTTCTCGACATTGAAACTACCTTCCAAATTGCCTTTTGGGATAAACTCCCAGAATTGACCGAATCGCGTATTTAGTAAATCTAGTAAACCATCCGTTCCTCCAGGTTTAATTTCAAGAACTTGCCCTCTCAACAAACGTCTTGGATCTGGTGGGAAAGGCTTCCCAGGGCTTGCATCAGGCCACGCATCTAATCTTGTAACACCCTGACGATTTTCGTAGAACTGCTCGTATCTGTAAGTTCCATCGCTGTCACCTGGTTGGTCAGGTGTGATTCTAAATGCTAGGCTGGGCCGACTTGTTAGTGTGATTAGCGCGGTCGTCATTAAGAAAAGCAGGTAATGATGTGGAGATCGCACTTTTTTAGCTCCTTTCATATTTAAGTTCTAAACAAATAACAGCCTTTTTGAAATTCAAATCGCAATGAACGAATGCGTCCTTACCTCAACTCTCAACTAGGTGAAACTCCACAAAAGGTGTAGACACCATACCTACCCAAAGGTCTTCAAATAGTAAATCTGGCTTGTCCGTTAGGGATCTATATGTCAACCCAACCTGATATTTACCCGGCTTGAGATCGTTAAACGTCCAAGATGTTCTGCCTCCACCAGAAACTCTAAGCTTCAAACAATTATCTGTTTGCCTTACCAGGTGTACCTTTGGGAAAAAAGTTGCGCTGCTTCCAGGTAAGACTAACTGGAAATCAGATTCTCTTGGGAGAACCCAACCATGACTACCGCCATAGCTCTGACTCGGTATTAGACTATCTGCTCCGATAAGGAATGGAATCAAGCTGTCAAAAGATGTGAAACGAAAAGGAGTTAAAGTGTTGTTGGTAATCTGCATACCAATCTGCACGGAAATATTAATTTCTGGCTGCGTGAAGGCAACATTTATTGTCGGCTGTGGCACTAGGGTTTCAAATCGGATGCCATCTACCTCCACTGCTTTTTTGTTAGCTTCGGCAAATTCAACGAGTCGGAGATTCACCCAAGAACTCGTCAAGAGTTCGGGTTCTGAGCTTTCTACTGTGATGATGTCACCCGTAGCTGCATCTTTGAAAGAAAACTCCTCAGTAGGGCTTATGTATGTAAATCGCAATTGGTAGTTTTTCAGTTGTAAAGGCTCAAAAGACCAGGAGGAGTTAGGGTTAATTTGTGTTTTGGAAGAGGTATAAATACTTCCTTGGAACTCAAACCCATTGTTCGCTTTTGAGATTTGGGCAATTAAAGAGCGAATTATAGTTTGTTTAGGTGGGATGGAAATGCCCTGGTAATGGCTAATTGTAAGTTGCCTGTCTATCAATCTTGTAGGATGTAGTGCTTGAGCATCTACTCCCACAATTTCTAGCATTAATAGGTGATTGATGAAGGGAAATGGAGTTGTCGTGTTGTTGGTAATTAATACGTTAATCTGTAGAGGGATACCGATACTATTAGTAAAATCTAGCTTGGGTATCACGATTAAGTCTGGTTCCCAAATTTCTATACATATTCCCTCTGCTTCAATAACACTACTGTCAACAGATTCTCGGAATGTCATGTTAGCTGATCTCCCTATCTATAAGAAATGATTCGGTAATCTTTCTGTTAGACAAAATATTAACTTTGAATACGCCACTTAATCAATTAGAAGAAATACTGAATTTTGCTCGATTAATCTGTCAATTTTTACCCGTAAATTCAGTAATATTACTGAACTTAAGGACTAAACAGAGTTGAAAGTAACCCACTTTGGAATAAGTCCAGATTTCGCCTCGATTATCACCCCAAGGATTAATCAGAATCAGACTCAGAGCTAACAACAAAGTATAGAGATATTTCATGGCTCTTTGTCCTTCTGCTGCTGAATTTTTCGCCATTGAAAGATCCCCCATCCCCCCAACATGAATAAACCCACAATTGCTTTAGGTTCGGGTATCTCCTTTGGTGATGGTGTTTCTTCAATGGCACGCATTTGGAAGCTGCCGACTTGCTGATTGAATGCCAACTGAATTGGAAAAGCAGTTTCTTTTGTATTACCAATTAAGCTACCGATATCGGTAATTCTAAAATTAGTAACTCCTGCACCGAATAGAGAGACAAAATTGAGGCGTTCTCCAGGACTGAATTCCCCCAAAATAGTGTCTGCGACCGAGACAGTGAAGCGGTTGTCCTGACCCACGGGGAAGTCGAGAATTTCGGTAAATAAGGTATTTTCTAAGGCTTGAAATTCAAAACCGTAGGTGGTGTGGGGGTCATACCAGCGACAACCGGGTACGTTGTTGAAGATTTGCCAACCCCCAGAACTACTACTGGTGGGTAGGATGGGATTTTGTTGGGTTCCACCAGGTCGGGGTCTTGGAAGGACGACTCCCCCACCTCCACTGCTTCCGACGATGATCTCTGGTGGGGCAGATTTAGAATCGTAGACTGTGGCATAAAGTTCGTAGTTGCCACTGTCTTCTCCGCGACCCCCTGGATTAGCTGCACGGACACTTAGATTAATAGTACCGTCATCGGCTACGATACCTGCGAGTGCAGAAGCGAAGCCGTCTCCGACTAAACTGCTGTCGTCGTCATCCCAAGAGCTATTGTTGTTGTATGTAGTTAAGTAGGTGTTGGGATTGCATTGATTTGAGGGCAGGTCATTTTTAGTCCAGGCATAAAAGTAGTTTCCCGGAGTTAAGCCGTTGATTTGATGTTGGTTTTCGTTGAAGCCGGCGGTAAGAGTGCCGGAAAATGTTTGGGTGGGTTGAGGAGGCTGAGGATTGGATGTGTTTTGCCAGCCCCAAGAAATTCCATTGTGAATTGTGACTCTCTTTTCTTGTTTTGGATCTTGGAAATTAGCCGAGGGATTTTCTAGCTCAACCAAATACAGTGTAGCAAGCCATAAATGGGAGTTTTCTAACTCAAATACTCGTGGGCCGTCTTGAAAATAAGAACCTGTAGCTTTTAGACCTGGAACTTGAATAAGATCGTAGAATGGGTTATCTTGCTTAGGATTATAAGGAATATCAATAAAATTCCGATCAAACACAGTATAATTGAAATTAGACTGACCTACAGAGCCACGGGTAGAGCGTACCTGCTGAATCCAGTGAAATTTGTTTTCGACTGGGATTTCAACACCATTTTTATCGACGTGCCTGACTGCGATATTAGCCCCTAGAGAAAGCTGATTTTGCCCTGTAATAGGATTCGGCCAAGGGGCAAAAAATGGACTATATAATTCTACGTTAAAATTACTGTCGAGGTCATTTTGGGCAGACTGGAATATCCACCCGTCTTTAGCAGGAAAAGTATCTCTTAATATCTTCAAAAAATCATTTTTTTTTATGTCAGGTGGTTTAAGTTCTTGAATCCCAAATGTATCTAAATAACCCGTAAAATAACTATTACTATAAAAAGTTAGACTGTATTGCGCGTTATTAGGCTGTGTCTGACCAGTCACAGAAAAAGCAAAACTAGATTGACCTGTAAATCCAAAAACTAAGGTAGTCAAGCCAAATAAGAAATATTGTCGTACTTGCATTTTTCGCTCCTTTTTTATATGTTTTAGCGTGCTACTAAACGAATATCTACCATCGGAGTAACGACTGGAACTGTACAGATATCTGTTAACAACCTAGATGCCCGTATTTCTGGGTCATAAACTGATAGTGATGTGGGGTTCATAATAGGATATCCAAATCCAATTCGATATAAACTTGGATTGAGAGAGTCAAAATACCATGTACCGTTAAATCTGTCATTACCACCTAGTCGAAGCTTTCTATTGTGCCAAAAGATTTTGGCATCCACAGATAGAGTTAGACTTTTCCCTGGTTGGATTAATGGACAATCAGATATCTGAGGTTGGCGAGTCCTATTTCTCGCTCCTTCCACTTGCAATAAATAACCTAATGAACTCACCATTCCTGGAATAAGACTATCCAATTGATTAAAGCGACGGGGAACTGATGAATTATTTGTAATGCGTAAACCCAACTGCACGGGGGTATAAGCATCAGGTTGGTTGGGTGGGATAATCAATAATCGCTGCGGTACTATAAGTTCAAAACGCATACCATCTAATTGAGCCACATTGCCGTCAATTAATACGGGTTCAACTATGCGGAGTGACAAGAAGTTCGTCCCGCCCCTACCTATGCCAGTTCTTTCTACTCTTGTTTCTTCTCCTCGGTAAGAGCATGAAGTCGCTTCGCCAGAGTTTTCATATACAAACCGAAGCTGATAAGCTCCCGGCTTGATATCCTCAAAATACCAAGGACTACTAACAATTTTGAGTTGAAGTTTATTATTTTCCCAAACAAGAGCTACCTGAGCAAAAAAGCCAAAACGTTGTCCGGGATTGACTAGGTTACGGGTATATTCTCCAGTACCAACACCCCTATTCGTAACACTTTGTCGCTGTAGTATTTGACCATCAGGTGCTATCAGTTCTGGCAGTAGGGTATCGTAACTCGGACAAATGGGGTTTGGGGTATTGTTAGTCAAGTTAACGTTAAGGAACCAAGAATTACTAAAATCGGGAGTGGGCTTATCTGTTGGGATTGGTAAAACTAAAAGTGTAGGAGCCTGCACAACTACTTCCATTGGGATGCCCCAAGCTTCAACTGCATTAGTGTCAGTTAATTTTTCAGATATTTGAGCAGACTTTCCAATTTTCACATCTATTGGCACTGTCAAACCTCTGGGCACGTAGCTGTTTGCCACTACCTGGAAAAAAACTAAAGCCAAAGCCAAACAGAAAATCAAAAAGTTACGCATGAGAATCCCTCTGAAATAGCGACTCCTGTAGTCAGTCCTAGATTTAACACAACATGAGAGTGCAACATCAAGCTGCTCCGGTGCAAGGCGTACAATCGCTTATACCCTAAAGCTGGTTTTGCGATTCAGAAGACGACATCAGCACTCATGGCCCTGAAATTAGGAGCAATCCAATCGCCGACCTAGGGAATGATTCGGTCATCTTTTTATTAGACAAAATATTAACCCTTAATACGCAACTTAATCAATTAGAATAAATACTGAATTTTGCTCAATTAATCTGTCAAATTTTTACCCGTAAATTCAGTAATATTACTGAACTTATTAAGATCGTTAAATCAAATCTTTCTGTCCAGAGAATTGAAAGATTTAATAGCGTTATCAGTAGAACCGCAAAAATTTTAGGATAAGTCCAGATTTCGCCTCGATTATCACCCCAAGGATTAATCAGAATAACACTCAGAGCCAACAACAAAGTATAGAGATGTTTCATGGCTCTTTATCTTTCTGCTTCTTAATTTTTCGCCATTGAAAGATCCCCCATCCCCCCAACATGAATAAACCCACAATTGCTTTAGGTTCGGGTATCT
>NZ_LR734885.1:0-31281 GCF_900010725.2 Planktothrix serta PCC 8927
CCCCCTAAATCCCCCTTAAAAAGGGGGACTTGGATCTCCTGTTCCCCCCTTGTTAAGGGGGGTTAGGGGGGATCTAGGACGCTTCAAAAAAATCAAACAACTTTCGGTAACAAGCCTATGGGGGCTACCCCAACCCTACGACTATTCCCTGTTCCCTGTCTTCTTAATAGTCACTGTAAACTGTCTCCTAACTAATTACTGTTTACTGACAACTGATTTCGGCCAAGGAATCTGATCAATTTTAACTAATTTTTCAGAAACAGCAACCGCACCATATTGATTTAAGTGACTCGGATCAGAAAAATAATGATGATTTTGTAACCATTCTCTCGATAAATCAATAAAAATCAATTCAGTTTCTTTGCTAATAGATTGCATCAGATCTTGGAATTTATCTTCATAAGCTGTGCGAATCGGATCAAGATAATCTTCTGTAAGTGGCATATTGACAAACACAATATCAACATTTTTCGATTGCACATATTCAATTAGGCTTTTTAAAGCAGTGGTTTGTTTTCCCTCTAATTGAAATCCTTGATAATCTCCATCATAATAACCTGAAACTTGAGAATGAGCTTGATAGTAAACTTCAGGACTAAATTGAATCGATATCGGTAAAAATCCATTGGGTTGAAACTGGGAGGTTTCTACTTCTTGATTATTGGAAGGTTCGGCTTCATCAACTGGCGATTCAACCTGGGGTTGAAAAGCTTGTCCCTTAATCATAGACTGTAATAGAAATTTGAGACTATCCCGTTGTTCATAAGCTTTTGATCCTCCAACAAATTGTTGATTTAAACGGGTTTGAAACTGCTCAAAACTTAACTCTCCTTGACGAAATTTTTCAGCGAAATCCCCTAAATTATATTGCCAATCCAGAGTAAATGATTTTTCCTCCTCAACTTGAGATTTGATCTGAAACGTTCCTTGAGCAATTTGTTCATAGCCTTCTGAGGTTGAGATCGTTTCATAAGTTCGATCTACTCGACCACTATTGAGGGCCCGAACTCCATCCGCCAGAATAACCAACCTCGGCAATTGTTCAGGAGGCAAAATCTGACGAATAATCAAATCAACTACCTGTAAGGTTGCCCCATTTACCCCAAAATTATAAACTTTTAACCCTCCATAACCGCGTAATCGTAACTCTTGTTCTAAAACCCCCGGATCAATCCCTCGTAATGCTCGAGAACTGCCAATTACTAGAATATCAGGCGGTCGTTTTTCCGTCAAAATATAATGTTGATATCGAGCTAATTGCTCATCTAGTTGGGCGCTTTTAAATGTTGGATAAAGAAATTGAGCTAACTTACAGGCTTCTAGCCCTAATTTTTGATTCGATAAACTGCACTTTTTGGTTTCCAGAGTCGAGGAAATAAAATTACTGGCATTAAATACACCATTTTCTTTAGAATTATTCTGATTTCGAGTCAAATCTGATGCGATCACAACTTCTGAGGTTTTTTCCTCTACATTACTCTGATTAGCAGGTATTATTCCCGTTTTGCTAATCCCATTCATCGGAATTTCAACTAACCATTGACCTAAGATTCCATCTAGTTGTACCACTAGAAATCCTCCCAAAGTTCCCCAAACCAAAGCTAAGGCAATTTTTTGATAACGGCGAGTTCTCAGATCTTGAACAGAAACCATCATGGCTTCACGCAACACAAACAAACGGGTCGCAACCAACCCTTGCGCGATCGCCTCGACACTCCGATCTAAAACCCCTCGCCAATGGGGATAAATCAGGCTTTGGGGTCGGGGAGAATCTGTCTCCAGACCCTCCAGATTTAAGTCAGGACGGAGAACTAAACTACCCGCTACAGAGGTGCCATGACTGGCCTCAACATGGGTTTCGGATTCCTCCGTTGGGGTGACAAAATCCGGTAAAGTCGAGGGAACAGTATCCGGTTGAGTGGTTTTTAAATAAACGCCATAGCGCCATAACGGAAGTTTTTGTCCCGATCGACGGCCATAAATTCTAACCCCAGCAATGCCGCTAATGCGATGGCTGCGTAAAAATTGAGCAATAACGGGAGCAACCTGAGACTGAGACGGACAAGTGGCGGCTTCCGTCATGACGTGCAGTAATTCTCCTTTTTGTAATAACAGTACCCGAATCCCGCCTGTAGCCAGTTTTAGCTCTAAATCGGGATTAATTAAACGACTGAGAATAAAGCGTAAGGCGGAAAGATTGCCATGTTCGGCTAAAGTTAAGGCCGTTGGTTGTAAGTCAGAATGTTTGGCCGCAGGTAAATTCAGCCAATCAATCCAAATCGGAGCACCGGGTTTAGGGTTTGTTGTAGTGGTTTCTAAACCATATACCGTTGCTGCACAAATCCCTTGGGGAGCGAGAAGATCCAATAGGGGGGTCACGATATCCATGACCGTTTGTTTATCGGGAACTTGACGTTTACGAGATGAAGTTGTGCAGTGACAGAATAAATGCAGCGTTGATTCTTTTAAGGTGGTTCGGACTTCCACCTGAAATTGACTAAATTTATCATTAAGCAATCGTGCGATCGCCTGTTCATCTCCCCAACGACCCCACTCTTTAAGAATTTTGTCCGGTGGGGTTAAATCAATTCGTAACATCCAGTCGGGAGTTGATTCCCCCTGGACTTGTAACAAAATACAAGCATCCCGAAACCCTTCAAGCTGCAACTGTCGTAATCGTTGAGCAATGGGTTGAGCCAATAAGGACGGATCGGGACTATAAGCTGATTCACACAACACCCACAACCGACGAGCCGTTTCATCTTCGTGTTGTTGTTTCTCGGTTTTTTTGACTTTAGCGGATTTTTCCCGAATCGTGACTTTAACCCCAACTCCTAACCCCCCTAAAATTTCGCTTAGGTAACTAGCGATCGCATCAGGATAACCCTGTCGCGCCAAACTTTCCGTCGAAACTTCAATCGTTGGCTGTTGGCTGTTGACGGTTGGCGGTTGGCTGTTGACGGTTGGCTGTGTAGAGACGTTGTATGCAACGTCTCTACAGGCTTCCCCTGCTCCCCCTGCTCCCCCTGCCTCCGGTGCTCCCCCTACTTCCTCTACTGGTGTCAACTCTACAGACATTGAACTGAAGGCAAGGCCATCATCTGCCAGGAGGGAAAAGGGTTGAGTTTCGGCTTCAGTCCAGTGTGTATGGGTCGGTTGGGGTTCTAAATTAGGTTCTAAATCAGGTTCTAAATCGGGTTCTATTAACCGTTGATCAGGCGGTTCAATGCTTGAGGATAGGGTGGGTTCCGGTGGAACAGTGCGTCTCGCCTGCTTCTTAGATCGTCTGAACAGGCCTGTAATTTTAGCGAAGGGGTTATGTCCCTTCTCACCGAATCGGTTGGTTTGTTCCTCGATGGGGGGACTTTCCGAGGGTTCAGATGGTGAGCACCAAGCCTGATATTGTAATTCTGTATATTCGAGTTTGACTGTCCAATCCGGTCGTTTTGCCCCAATACTGCGACCCGATAAAAAGATTTTGTAGATCGGTTGATTTGGGGGTAGTAAAGCCGTTAAGTTGGTTTGGGTTAACGCGCTGGAAAAATGAGATGTAACGCTTTTTTCATTCGGACTGATAGGAGCTTCACACAAAACGTGTAAATGATTGCCACGCAAACGAGTCTGAACCTGCACCTCCGCAAGTCCAACGGCCTGTTCTGCCCATTGGGTTAAGGCTGAACCCTCTGCTGTTACAACTGTTTTATTGCCTTTCAACACAACTCTCTCTTAATAGCTCATGTTGCCTGTTCCACGTCTGCTACAAATTAGGACAACTCTATGGTTAGAATTCGACTATAATTTTGGCATGATTCGCCAAAAGTTGGGATCAAGTCGGGTAGAGACTGACTATTTTAATCTCTACGCGGCTGTGAGTGGATTCATTGAATTCACAATCTCGACATCTTCACACCTGAGAATATTAACTATGCAATCCCCCTACACCGATCAACCCCAACCCAAGAATGACGACCGTGTTGCTTTTCCTCAAGACTGGTTACTGAGTTTTGCCACTCCACCCCTATTAATCGCGGTATTAGGAACTAAAGCTCTCCATGAGATGTTCCTCAACTTTAGCAGCAGCAGTGAAGAAGTTTTCCGAGGCGATCGCCTTCCTGTTCTCCATTTTCCCCAATCCGACGAATAGGAGGTGAAGGGGGAGGGGAGGTTACGGCTATTTTTTAAACAGGACTAAACCCTAACATTGCGCGTAACGTAAAAAAGGTAAATGCCAAAACGCTAAATAGTAAACCCACAAGCGCAATTGCGGTTACAGGACGATTTAAGAGGGGTTTTAGACGTTCAAATAGGAAAAAGAAAATTCCCAGAGTAAAGGTTATAAAATAACGGGGATAACGAGAAACGTTTTGAAAAAATTCTTGCATTGTCGGAGTGGGTATTAATTTCAAATTAAAGGTTTTCTCAGTTTAACAGATTTTGGCATCATTTTTAAGATCAGCGATCGCCAGATTCGAGATCAAACCCCTGTAAATGGGTTGTTTCCTTGCGGATATCAATCCTCACACGGTAGACTGCTGGTAGAGCTAGTTCTAATCAATATGCTAATCTGAGGATGATCCCGACGATGAGAATTTTATTGGTCGAAGACGATGAAAGTTTTGCCACGATTATTCAAGAATTATTAAGTAACCAATATTATCTAGTTGATTTAGCATCTGACGGAGAAATGGGATGGAAGTTGGCAGAAGCTTTTGACTATGATCTAATTTTATTAGATTTGATGCTGCCTAAATTAGATGGTTTAAATTTTTGTAAACAACGGCGACAAAAAGACGACCGCACTCCCATTTTATTGATCACGGGTGAAGATACCAGTACCACTAAAGTTGCTGGTTTAGATGCAGGTGCAGATGATTACCTAGTTAAACCCTTTAATTTAGAAGAATTATTAGCCAGAATTCGGGCTTTATTGCGACGGGGACATGATGCCTTAAATCCGGTGATTGAATGGGGACTTTTGCATCTTGATCCGAGTAATTGTCAAGTCACTTATGGCGATCAACTTATTAAGTTAACCGCGAAAGAATACGCTTTATTAGAACTATTTTTACGCTATCCTCAACGCATTTTTAGTCAAGCTTCTCTTTTAGATCATCTTTGGTCTTATGATGAACCCCCATCAGAAAATGCCGTGCGAACTCAGATTAAAAGCTTACGACAAAAGTTAAAAAAATCCGGTGCAAATGAAGTTATTGAAACCATCTATGGTTTAGGATATCGATTAAAAAAAATGTCTGCTCCCTCGTTACCTGTAGAATCTCAACAGCCTGCTTCTTTGCCACAAAAACCCGACCTTTTAAATTTAAACCAAATTTGGCAAAAACAAAAATATAAATATTTTGATCGCCTTGCTATCATTGAAAATGCTGTTCAAGCTTTAAAAACTAACAACTTTACCCCAGAAATTCAACAACAAGCTTTAAGAGAAGCCCATACGCTTGTCGGGTCGTTAGGAGCTTTCGGGTTTAAAGAAGCTTCGGCTCTATCTCGTGAAATCGAACATTTGTTACAAGTAAATATTTCAACTTTTGATAGTAATTTAGAGAATTTATCAACGTTAGTTGAAACGATTAAACAACAATTAAATCAGCGATCGCTAGATCCTCAACCTTCGGTTTTACCCCCAGCTTTACCTTTTGCCCTTCCCCATTTAAAATTAGCTAAATTGTTAATTGTAGATGATGATCAAGGTTTAGCAGAAGCCTTAGTAGCAGAAGCGGTGACTAAAGGAATGATCGCCTGTGCTGCCTATAGCTTAGAACAAGCTCGAAACAAATTGCAACAGAATTCCCCGGATGTTATTCTTTTAGATTTAAGCTTTCCTGAGTCTACAGAATCCGGGTTTGAATTATTAGCAGAATTAGCCACTCAGACCCCTCCGATTCCAGTGATTGTTTTTACGGCTCAAGAAAGTTTTGCCGATCGGGTTAAAGTTGCCCGTTTAGGAGGACGAGGGTTTTTACAAAAACCGATTTCTCCGGCTGAGGTGATAGAAACTGTGAGTAAAGTTTTGCAAAAATTCCAAGCTAATGCGGGAAAATTGTTAATAGTTGATGATAATTTAGAGATCCTAGATTGGTTGCGTAGCGTATTAGAACCTTGGGGATTACAATTAATTTTACTGGATGATCCCCAGCAATTTTGGAGTACCCTAGAACAATCGAATCCCGACTTACTAATTTTAGGGATTCATTTACCGGGTGTTAGTGGGGTAGAACTCTGTCAAGTTGTTCGCAATGATCCCAAATGGAACGACGTACCGATTTTAATCCTTTCCTCCCAAAGGGATTCAGAAATGGTGCAGCAAGTGTTTATGGCCGGAGCCGATGACTATATTCAAAAACCGATTGTTGAACCGGAACTGATTGCTCGTGTGTTTAATCGTCTTGAACGGAGTCAACTCAGACGCAAAATTGTTGCCCAATGTTATCCTGGTGTCCAATCTAACCCGAATCAACCTAAAATTGAATCAGAGACATCTGTTAAATCAGATACAATCAATATAGAATAAAATTTTACAATCAATTGAGAAAAAAAACCTGTAAAACTTAATATTAATTTAATTTTTACCTATGACTATTTCAGATGTTGTTTCTCCCTTTCCCCATCCCAGATATCAAGTAATCTATCCCTCAACTTGGGATACACGATGGCAAATTAATCAACTCCTGGGGGTGATTCACGATCTGATTCTGATTATGGATTGTGAACACCAAGAAATTCAGGTTTTACCTACTCAAGCCCTCTCTTATTTAAACGATCAATTCAACTGGGTTGAGTTCATCTTGCAACAGTTACAAAAACAGGATCAATCCTCAGAATCTATTTCAATCATTCAAGAGGTTTTAGCCAGTCAAGCCTGCCGTCAAATTATTTATCAATGTAATTATGATCAAAAAGATTATCATTTTTTAGTGGAAATTTATCCCTTATCAACAACGGTTGTGATCGCGGTTGGAAAGGATCTTAGCCCATGTCTGGCGGTGCAAGGTGTTCTACAAACTCCTTCTCAAAAACTTGATTCCCCAACCTCAAACCCAAGATTACAAGTTACCCAAGAATGCTTAAGAAAGCAACTTGAAGAACGACAACAAATTGAAATTCAACTTCAAACTCGAAAAACAGAGTTAGAAATATTAATGAACAATGCAGGAGATTGTATTGTCCGAATTGATCAAAAATTGCGCTACCTTTATGCAAATCATCAAGTCGCTTTAATCCTAGGAATTCCTCAACAACAGTTGCTAGGAAAAACCAATCGAGAATTAGGTCTTCCTCCATCGATTTGTCAACAGTGGGATTTACACTCTCAACAAGTATTAGATACGGGTCAACCCCAACAATTTCAATTTGACTGGGAAACGGGTCAGGGATGGCGGTCATTTCAAACTTCAATTGTGCCTGAACTTCAATATCAGGGGAAAGTTAAAACCCTCTTAGCAACAACACGAGATATTACCCAACAAAAACGCGCCTTAGCTGAACTGCAACAACAAAATCAATTTTTAAAATTATTAACCGAAATTACCTTAAAAATCCGGCAATCATTACAACTGAATTTAATCCTAAAAACAACAGTTGACGAGGTGCAAAAAGTTTTAAATGTTGACCGAGTGATCATGTTAAAATTGCATCCTCAACGAGGAGGAACTGTTGTTCAAGAAGCCGTATTACCCCAATGGTTATCGCTATTATCTCAGACTATTTATATTCCTGAGTTGCATCAGCATCTCTCCAATTCTTCCATACCCGATCAAGTGATCAGTTTTGCTGATCTCGATCAAACTTCTTTAAACTATGGCTATTTGGAGTTAATGGAATATTTTCAAGTCAAAGCCAGTTTAATCGTACCTATTTGGTTAGGAAAAGAAGATATTGATCCGATTATAGGAGAACCAAACTATCCAGAACTAGGTGATAATTCCCCCAATAATCAACCGAAATTATGGGGATTTCTGATGGCGCATCAATGTGCAGAAACGCGACAATGGACAACCCTAGAAATTAACTTTTTAAAACAACTTGCGGATCAAGTGGGAATTGCTTTAAAGCAAGCACAATTAATTGCTGAATTAAAACAAGCTCATCAATGTTTATCCTGTCATTTTGAGAATTCTCCCTTAGCCGTTATTGAGTGGGATCAGCAACTTAGAATTAAACGTTGGTCATCCCAAGCGGAAAGAATGTTTGGTTGGACATCTGCCGAAATATTAGGTCAACAATGGTCAACCTTTCAAGGAGTTTTTGCAACAGATATGTTGCAAGTTACACAACAAATGATTCACCTGATTGATGGAACACAAACTCACCAAATTATTGAAGCTCAAAATCGAACTCAAGATGGCAGAGTGATTGATTGTGAGTGGTATAATTCCGTTGTTCGAGATGAAGATGGGAGTTTAGTTTCTTTATTATCCTTAGCTCAAAATGTGAGCGATCGCAAACAAGCAGAACAAGGGTTAGTGCAAAGTGAAGAACGATTTAGAACGATTTTTGAACAAGCGGCGGTGGGATTTGCTTTAGTTGATATTTCCGGGAAACTATTACGGGTGAATCAACGCTATTGTGAAATTACAGGCTATTCCGAGGAAAAATTAGTCGGTCAAACCATTCATGATTTGATCTATTCTGAAGATTTAGAAAGCAAAAATTGGTTAGAAAAACTCCAATCTGAGGGTTTAGGAGAAACTTTTTCCTTTGAAAAACGTTATATTCGTCCCAATGGTCAAGTTAATTGGGTACAGATTTTTGTTTCCCCTCTGAATGAATTATGGAAAAAGAAAAACTATATTTTATTGGCTTTAGAAGATATTCAAGAACGAAAACAAACAGAAGAAGCCTTACGAAAAAGTGAAGAACGTTGGCAACTGGCTTTACAGGGAAATAACGATGGCATTTGGGATTGGAATATTCAAAGCAATGAAGTGTTTTTCTCCCCGCGATGGAAAGAAATGTTAGGGTATGAAGAACAGGAAACCTGCGAACACTTAACCCAGTGGAAAAAACGAGTACATCCTGATGATTTACCAGGGGTGATGAAGGTGATTCGAGAACATTTAGATCAAAAAATCCCTTTTTATATTACAGAACATCGAGTCCGATGCAAAGATGGCAGTTATAAATGGATTTTAGATCGAGGTCAAGCCTTATGGGACGAGGGCGGAAATTTGATTCGGATGGTGGGTTCCTATACCGATATTAGCGATCGCAAACGGGCCGAACAAGAAGTTAAACAAACTCGTAACTTTTTGAAAACAATTATTGATCATTTACCCGTTGCTGTGTTTGTAAAAAGCGGTAAACCCGATGAATTTGGGGTGATTAAACTGTGGAATAAAACCTGCGAAATGCTTTTTGGTTTTACGGCTCAAGAATCCGTCGGAAGGTGTATTGATCAAGACTTTCCCCCGGAACAAGCTAACTTTTTTGAACAAAAAGATCGAGCCGCTTTTGCCCAAAGATTTCCTGAAGATATTCTCGAAGAAGAAGTGGATAGTCAAAGCTTAGGGAAACGACTTTTGCATACTCTAAAAATTCCCCTCTATGATGAGCAGGATAACCCAGAATTCTTGATTTGTATTTCCGAGGATATTACCGAGCGTAAACGGGCTGAAGTTGCCCTAAAAGAAAGCGAAGCTCGATATAGTTCTCTAACGAACGATGTTTTAGATAAATCAGCCGTCGGTATTTTTATTTTAGATGCCAATTTTCATATTGTTTGGATTAATCAAGCCTTAGAAAACTTCTTCGGAATTCAACGGGAAGTGGTAATTGGTCAAGATAAACAAAAATTAATCAAATCACAAATTAAATATCTATTTGAAGATGCCGAAGGTTTTGCTCAAAAAGTTTTAGCGACCTATCAAAACAACCAATATATTGAACATTTTGAATGTCATATTCTTCCCACAGAAACGAGGAAAGAACGATGGTTAGAACACATCAGTCAACCGATTTACAGTGGACTCTATGCCGGAGGTCGAATTGAACATTATACGGATATTACTGAGCGCAAACGAGCCGAAGAAGAATTACACCGGGTTAATCGTGCTTTAAGAACTATTAGTGAGTGTAATCAAGCCTTAGTTCGAGCTACCACTGAAACAGAATTATTGAATAATATTTGTCAGATTTTAATCAATGTGGGGAACTATCATTTCGCTTGGGTAGGTTATCCTGAACTCACTCCCGAAAAACGGATTATTCCTGTAGCGAAAGCCGGATTTGAAGCGGGTTATTTAGAGAATTTAACCATTACTTGGGATGAGAGTGAATGGGGTCAAGGGCCCTCTGGAACCGCAGTAAAAACAGGAGAAGTTTGTGTATTTCAAAATATTCATACAAATTCCCATTATGCTCCTTGGAAAGAACAAGCTCAAAAACGGGGTTATACTTCTTCAATTTCCCTACCTTTAATCATTACTTCAGAGGATCACGATCACGATTTAGAAGCAGAATCTACGGCTATGATTTCAGAATTATTAATCCCAATTTCCTTTGGTGTTCTGAATTTATATGCAACTCAAACTAACGCCTTTGATGAAGCCGAAGTTAAACTACTCAAAGAATTGGTCGATGATATTGTCTATGGGATTATGGTGCTCAGAATTAGAGCGTCCCATGCAGAAACCGAGAAAAAATTCCGTCAATTAGCTGAGAATATTCATGATGTTTTTTGGATTACGAATGCTCAAGGGAATCAATTTCTCTATGTTAGTCCCGCTTATCAACAAATTTGGGAACGAAATCCTACCTTATTATATGAGAATTTCCCAGCTTTTATTAATACAATTCACCCCGAAGATCAGCCCCGTGTTTTACAAGCTTTACAAAGCCCCGATGGGGCAGGATTTGATATAGAATATCGCATCCTCCGCCCCGATGGATCTTGTCGTTGGATTTGGGATCGAGGATTTCCCATTGTTAATGAAAGTGGACAATTAGATCGGCGCGGAGGCATTGCGAAAGATATTACTCATCGCAAACAAACGGAACAATTACTGCGTCATAATAATGAAGAATTAGAATTGCGAGTTGTTCAACGGACAGCCGAATTAGAAACAGCCAATGAACGATTACAATATGAATTAATGAAACGCCATCGCACGGAATTTAAACTGCGAAAAAGTGAAGAACAATATCGAACCTTAGTTCAAAATTTCCCCAATGGAGCAGTATTTTTATTTGATCCTGATTTTCGTTATACCATTGCCGATGGGATGGGATTAGTTGCTAAGGGATTATCCCGATATATGTTAGAAGGAAAAACGATTCGCAAAGCTTTACCGTCCTCCTTATTAGTAATTGTTGAACCTCTATATCAATCTGCTTTAGCTGGAGAAACAACGATTTCTGAAGTAGAATATGATGGGCGAATCTATTATCATCAAGCCTTACCCGTTCGCAACGAACAGGGGGAAGTTTTAGCGGGAATGGTCGTGATGCAAGATATTACAGAACAAAAACAAAGTCAAGCGAATTTACGCGAAGCTGAACGACGGTGGCGGAGTTTATTAGAAAATGTCCGGTTATTAGTGGTGGGATTAGATCGTCAGGGAAAAGTTGAATATGTTAATCCCTTTTTCCTAGAAGTTACGGGGTATACCCAAACGGAAGTTTTAGGTAAAAATTGGCTGGATAATTTTAAACCCAATCCTCCTCAACGACCAATCTCTCCCGCGTTTTCGCAATTATTAGACTATTATTTTAAACCCTATGATCAACAGTTGATTTTAACAAAATCAGGAGAAGATAAGATTATTGCTTGGAATAATACCTTGTTGAAAAATTTACAAGGGGATGCGATCGGCATGATGAGTATTGGGGAAGATATTACCGAACGATATGCCATTGAACGAATGAAAGATGAATTTATTTCCGTTGTCAGTCATGAACTGCGAACCCCCTTAACGTCGATTCATGGCGGATTAAATTTATTATCCACCGGGTTAGTTGAACCTCAGTCAGAACGGGGAAAACACGTGATGAAAATTGCGGCAGAAAGTGCCGAACGCTTAGTGCGATTGGTCAACGATATTTTAGAATTAGAACGGCTAGAATCGGGAAAAATTTGTCTGACTAAACAAGTGGTTAATTCGGCAGATTTACTGCAACGAGCCACCGAACAAATGCAGGTAATGGCAAATCGAACTGGGATTAATTTAGAGGTTTGTAGTCAAAGCCTAGAATTTTATGCTGATCCCGATCGGGTGTTACAAGTTCTGACCAATTTATTAAGTAATGCGATTAAATTTTCCGATTCTGGAGATACAATTAAGTTAAGTGTGAAGGAGGAACCTGGAGAAAAAGTTGGCAAAAATCGAGCAATTTTGTTTAAAATTCAAGATCAAGGTCGGGGTATTCCCCCAGATAAAATTGAACGAATTTTCGAGCGCTTTCATCAAGTGGATGCCTCAGACTCTCGCAAAAAAGGCGGAACTGGCTTAGGATTAGCCATTTGTCGCTCCATTGTGGAACAACACGGTGGCCGAATCTGGGTACAGAGTAAATTAGATCAGGGAAGTTGTTTTTACTTCACCCTACCGATGGACATACCAGTAGAGATTAATCATGACCCCTAAACGAATTTTAATCATTGATGATGATGATGGTGTGCGGGAAATTATCCAAATTTCCCTGGAAGTTGCGGCGGGTTGGGAGGTGATTACGGCCTGTTGTGGTAGTGAAGGTTTAGTTTTAGCTGAAACTAAACAACCGGATGCCATTCTGTTAGATGTAATGATGCCAGATATGGATGGCGCAACGACTTTTAAACATTTACAGGCTAACCCAAAAACCCAAAACATTCCCACAATTTTGTTAACGGCCAAGGCTAAAATGAGTGAAAAACAACAATTTATTCAGCTAGGAGTAACGGGGGTGATTACTAAACCCTTTGAAGCGATGGATTTAGTCGATCAAATTTGCACCCTCCTGCAATGGGCAAATTAAATCGTAACAAATCATTACAACCTTAACCTAGGGCTTGATTACTCACAAAATCCTCACATTTATTGTTTACAGTTCAATTATCAGCAAAAGCCCTTTCTATGTTGAACTGTGTTCCATGTATTTGACCTCTCAAAATTCTATTCCAGTCTACAATCCCATTTCTACGATTGATCCCTGCCCGCAATCGTCTCGAAGTGAGTATTCGGTGATCCAGTTTCCGACCTGTCCCTCTTTGAATCAACTTTCTCGCCGCCCTAGTGTTTTAAGACAGAAAAACGTGATTGTCTCCTGTGATCGAGGTAGAGAAAATGACTTTTATGGGGATGAATCTTATGTGGAATTAGCGGTTGATGTTTTCCGGGTTCAACACCGTGAATCTATCCAAGCACTAAAAGATTTTTTAACAGTTTTACCGAATCCCCATGCCATAGAAAAGGTTTTAACAAGGACGATTTATCAACTCGCAGAAATCGATAGTGAAGCTTGTCGTTGGATTTTGCGTCATTCTACTGATTTAATGCCGGAATTAGATGTTAAAAGTTATGGGATGCAATGGGTTTGTTTGAAACTTCAAACTCAAGGATTTGTTTTGAATCAGGATTTTCAGTTGGGAGAAAATCTACAGTTGCACCTCACGAAAAAGGCTGAAGCGGAATTATGGCATAATATCTCTAAGGGCGATCGCTTAATTCTTGAAGAAATTTTTAATATCCATGATTCCTAACCGCGTTTCTAGGTATTTCCTCATGACTTAAATCTAGTTTTAACCTTTGGTTTCTTAAATTTCTCTTGATTCTTATTTTATAAAACGTTAATTTTGAGGATGTTGATTATGTCAAATGCGATTTGCCCCTGCTGTTCATCCACACTCCTGCGCCATATTCGCCACGCCGGAATTTATTGGTACTGTAGTCATTGCCATCAAGAGATGCCGAATTTATCTCAACACTTTAAAGTTAAAACTAAAGTCCCCTTATCTTTAGTGGAGGAACCCGTAAATTTTCAGTCCCCGTACATCGATTGGATCAATAAAAAGAATAGTCTAAAAGTTGCTAATTCTGCTTAGTTTATCGTGTTATCATCCGGGTAAGAGCCATGAAATCGATCTCTCAAAGGCTAAAATTTAATGAGTCAGACCTTAACTCAATTCTGAATTTAGGAAAACGCTGTTTCCAGTCATTATTCGTTCTCCTAAATTTGATTTATAGGAAAATAAAAGCTAAACTTAAGTTGTATGTTGGTGATTTTTCTCGATCTATAAATTATCCCAGTTTGTTGATCAATCGAGATTTAAAACAAGCTTTAAAACGTTCTTATAAAGAATTATCTGACTTTAAATTTGCCCTAGATCAATCTTCAATTGTTGCTATTACAAATGCTTACGGATCAATTACCTATGCCAACGATAAATTTTGCGAAATTTCTAAATACACCAGAGAGGAATTGATTGGAAAAAATCACAGAATTGTCAATTCCGGCTATCACTCCAAACACTTTTTTAAAACCCTTTGGTCAACAATTAAATCCGGTAAAATTTGGCGAGGAGAAGTTCGGAATCAAGCCAAGGATGGTAGTTACTATTGGGTAGATACTACCATTATTCCCTTTTTAGATGACAAAGGAAAACCCTATCAATATATTGCTATTCGTAATGATATTACCGAACGTAAAAAAGCCGAATATCAACTATTATATGACGTTTTTCATGATCGATTAACCGGATTAGCCAATCGCAGTTTATTGATTAATGAAATCGAGAAATCGATTGAACAGGTGCAAAAATATCCTGATGATTTATTTGCGGTACTCTGTTTAGATTTAGATCGCTTTAAAGTGGTTAATGATAGCTTAGGACGTACCGTAGGAGATCAATTATTAATGGCATTTTCTCACCTGCTCCAATCCTTAGTCGCTTATCCTAATATTGTAGCGCGTTTAGGGGGAGATGAATTTGCTATTTTACTCAAATCAATTCAATCTCCCTTAGAAGCCATTGACCTTGCTAAAAATATTAATCATACCTTGATAAATCCCTTTGAAATTGGGGAATGTCAAGTTTTTAAAACCACTAGCATCGGCATGGTTTTAGGAACAAACCATTATCATCAAGCCGAAAACATTCTCAGAGATGCCGATATTGCGATGCACCAAGCTAAAGAAAAGGGCAAGGGATGTTTAGAAATATTTGATAAAGAAATTCATGATCAAGCCTTAGTCAAAATGCAGTTAGAAATTGAACTGCGACAAGCTTTAACAAAACAAGAATTTATCGTTTATTATCAACCCATTGTTAACTTAGAAGCCGGAAAAATTACCGGGTTTGAAGCCTTAGTGCGTTGGCTCCATCCCCAGCGAGGAATGATTTATCCGGCGGAATTTATTCCCCTAGCAGAAGAAACAGGATTAATTGTTCCCATTGGAAATTGGGTATTACAACAAGCCTGTGAACAACTGCAAAAATGGCAGCTTTTAAGAGATAGAGAAACCTTGATTCACCCCCTGACCTTAAATGTTAATTTTTCAGCCAAGCAATTTAACTTATCGAATGTAATCGAGATTGTTGAAACCATTTTGAATAAAACCAACATCTCGCTTTGGGATCTGAAAATTGAATTAACCGAAAGTGTTTTGATGGATAATAATCAAACCCTAGAAGGAATTTCTCAACTGAAATCCTATCATATTGGTTTGAGTATTGATGATTTTGGTACGGGGTATTCTTCCCTCAGCTATTTACATCGCTTCCCCTTAGATACTTTAAAAATAGATCGATCTTTTATTCAAAATATTGGCGAACGGGGACGACAAACGGAGATTGTCTTAGCGATTATTAGTTTAGCCCATAACTTAGGAATGGATGTCGTCGCTGAAGGCGTTGAAACCGAACAACAATTAAATCAACTACGACTGTTTAATTGTGAATATGGCCAGGGTTACTTATTTTCTAAACCCCTGAATGCAGAAGCCACTGAAGCCCTATTACGTTCTAATCCCCAATGGTAAAATAAACTGATAAGACTCAATACAGGATTCAGGGATGATTCTAACTACAACTAGCACATTGCAGGGTAAAGAAATTATTGAATATTATGGAGTGGTCAGTGGAGAAGCCATTTTAGGGGCTAATATTATCCGCGATTTTTTTGCCGGAGTTCGAGATATTGTAGGCGGACGTGCAGCCGCTTATGAACAATCCCTGCGAGAAGCTAAAGAAATAGCGATGCTGGAAATGATTGAAGATGCGAAATCTCTAGGAGCGAATGCAATTATTGGGATTGATCTCGATTATGAAACGGTATGTGAAGGAATGTTAATGGTAGCCGCCAGTGGTACGGCGGTGAAATATCTTTAAAGGAAAGCTCTTTGTCTAAAGTTTAATGTTGGGATTACCAAAATTTGCTAAAATTTCAGAGTTATTTTGGATAAATTCCCAAAAATAAAAGATTACTCAATTTTAATCGGGAGAAAATATGGCTGATAACAGACTTCGTAACTTTTTAATTGGCGCCGGAATTGCCACGGCGGGTGCTATTGGGACTAAAGTAGCCGTCGATTATTTCAAAAATCGAGGCAAAGAAGAGGTTGTAGATGAAAGTCAAGGGGACGCGATCGCAGCCTCTCCAGAACAGGTAAGTTATGCTGTTGTTCAACCGAGTTCGGTACAAAGCTTTTTAGATGCTAGTTTTGGGGAGCCCGGTCGTTATGTTCCCATTCGAGAACCTAAAGTTTTTGATTATCAAGGCCAACAATATATGGTGATTTGGGCTGAAGATAACAAAAACAACAAAAGTCAAATGATGGCTTTCCAATATACTGACGCCGGACGGAAAATGATTGCCAGTGTCGGCTATACCTCCGCTAAAACCGATTATAATCTTTCTTCTCTAAGTAGTACCCCCTTTGCAGTCGAAGTTAATGGTCAAAAATTAACCTCTGGTCAAGGAGAAACAGGCGGCAGTAACGACGTCGATTTTGTTCTAGCTTAACCCCCGTAGAGACGTGCCACGGCGCGTCTCTCTCTACTTTCTTTAAAATTGTCATCCTGAATGTAGCGAAGCGGAATGAAGGATCTTTGCTGATTCGGCGAGAACACAGTGAGATTCTTCGCTGCGCTCAGAATGACAAGAATAGTGAGTTTTATCTGATAGAAATTAGAATGCTAATTAAGTTGTGAGATTCTTCCCTGCGCTCNGATGAACAAAAATTACTACTAGAAAAAGCTAAACGGAGTCTAATGGGTGCAGATTTATTGGTGGAAAATAATCTAGCCGAACTGGCAACGTCCCGTGCTTATTATGCAATGTTTTATATCGCTTCTGCCTTTTTGTTGGCAAAAAACTTAAGTTTTTCTAGCCATTCTGCTGTGATTAGTGCTTTCGGTCGAGAATTTGCCAAGGACAATCAAAAATTTCGAGAATTTCACAGGGCTTTAATTGATGCACAGGATATGCGAAACCGGAGTGATTATGATTTGGATGTTAATATTACCACATCTGAAGCTAAACAACAAATTGATATTGCTAAACAATTTATGAATTTTTGGGAAACTTATCAGAAAAGTCTGGGAGCTTGAAAACTCAGTGTCTTCAGACCTGAAAGTGTCAAAATTAGTTATATGAGCATTTTCGCCCCCAACCTCTATTTATGCGCTTACCATCTCCGGGAAGATGACACCGAGGGAGAGACTCACCCCCTGTGGTCAAATTGCGATCGCCTCCTATCTCACCTCACCGACAGCCGACTGATACCCCATCTTCACCTCAGCGAAAATCGCATCCTCCTCCCCACACCTCAAAAGCAGATTTCCTTCACCCTCCCCAACTTTCCAGATATGGAAGGCTTTATCCAACCTGTCCAACTTCAAGAAGACAGTTATGGGGTATTTCTGAATATTGGCTATGATGATAGCAACCCGGCGAACACTGTAGAAATTCCGGTTCTGGAACAGTTTAACCCCAACCAGATTTTATCCTTTCCCCCAAGCCCATATTTTCTCGGACAAACTCTGCTATTAACCCTAAATTTAACCCCAGAAAATCAAGATTTGCAAGGTTCGGAATTAACGGAATTAGCCAATCAATGCTATCAGGCTTTATTCAATCAAAAGGCTGACCCCTCTCGGAGTCGGGAATTATTTGGGAGTCCGATTTTTGAATATGGAAATCCCCGCGAACCCGATAAATCGCCCCATGTTCTCATCTGGCTATTTCGAGATAAAAACGCCGATGAAATTCTAGGGAACTGCTTTGGGCTAACTTTTGACCTGTTTTTCTATCGCCATAAAGTCACCAAAGCCTTTCAAGATAGCCGGGAGATTTACCAGCAACTCAAACAATATTATCTCAGCCTAGACTCCATCTTAGACCAAATTCAAGCCCAAATTGATAGCGCCAAACCTGACCCCCAAGATAATACCTATCTCGAGGATTTCAAAACTCAGTTAAAACAACTCTCTGCCGATTCTCTGATTTACGATCGCCTCCTGCGGAAAATGAAAGATTTTCGCACAACAATTAACATAAATCTTAACAATTATAATGACACAATTGAGCGGATTTGTGCTACACTGGGAACCGATAAGGAAGAACTATCATTTTGGCGGTATTTCGGAGAACAAACCGCGCCCCAGTTCCGGCGACAAATTGAAGCGGATTTAAGTTATTTTGAACAGGGCACGGGGTTAATTAGTCAGGCGATCGCCTCGATTCGCGCTATTGTAGAAATTGACCAAGCTCAATGCGATCGCACCTGGCAACGGTGGGAGAAAAAGCGGGATAAACGACAACAAGAACTGCTTAAAAAAGCCGAAGACGAAGCCAAAGCAGAACAAGAACGACAACAAGACGCTAACCAAGATTTGCAAGACCATATTCAATCTATTGGTGTGGGAATTGCAGCCGGGGCGATAATTGCTTCCACATCGGGTTTGATGACAGCACCCTGGAGTCCTCCCACACGCGATAACTGGATTAAATCCTTTCCCCTTCCCCCTTTTATTATCGCCCTAGTTCTCAGTGCATTCTGTTCTTGGGGTGCATGGAAGTTAATGAAATGGCGAATTAAGAGTCAGAGAATGCGATCGCTAAAACCCATCTCACAAAAAACCGCTCTTAAAACAGAGAAGCCCTATCTGACCGGACTCGAACCCGCAGGACATTTTAACCCTTCTCCGGGTACAGGAGTTGAGGACAAAGCCGGGGGCTCGGTGGAGGGTTGATCAGTTTTGCAAATATTAGCTAAAGCCATTACACTGCCTGCTGTGTGGCTAACGGTTACAACTCCAGCATAACTAGGGAGTCCGTCTTGTCTATGGATAACAGTACCATTAAGGAAATCCTGCATACCCTATCTATTTAATAAAATGAAACATCAAAAATTACCGGAGATTATAGAATTTATTAAAAATTGGTTTAAAACCCATTATTCTGAACAGGTTGTTCAAATTATTTTATATGGTTCTCAAGCTAGGGGGGAAGCTAAACCTGATTCAGATATTGACTTACTGATTGTGATGAAATCCGCGTTTAATTACTCTGATGAAATCAAAAAAACCAGTGAGTTTATTCAAGAATTATCCTTAAAATATGATACGGTTATCTCCCGTGCTTTTGTCTCTGAGCAGCGTTTTAATCAAGAAAAAAGTCCATTTATTTTGAATGTTCATCGGGAAGGAATTGTTCTATGAGTAAAGTGTCAAAATTAGTTATATGAGCATTTTCGCCCCCAACCTCTATTTATGCGCCTACCATCTCCGGGAAGATGACACCGAGGNCTGTGAGATTCTTCCCTGCGCTCAGAATGACAAGAATAGTGAGCATTATTCCCTAAACGAGGGTAAGATTTTCGGAGTTGTTGATATGCGATCGCTGCGGTTCCATTAAACGGAAGAATTGGAATTGAACAGTTTATCTATAAAATTCTTTGAGTAAATCTTGAACGAGTTGGGGAGAAGCACGGAAATTGGTTACTTCTAACAGTTGCCTCAAAGTTTCAGGAAAATTCAGCCAGTTTCGTCTCCCAGCTTCCCCCAAAATTCCTAATAAACCAATGATGTTGATGCCAAGTTTTTGAGCAATTTGACGAGCCGCTAAATCATCGACAATCAGCAAATCAGCTTTGAGGGACTGAGCCAGAAGAATGGCAGCTTGCTCGCCAGCTTGTAGGCGTTGTAATCGAGGATCATTACCTGGAGCCACTGAACAAATTTCTAGCCATTCCGGGGGGTGATCGATCCAATTTTGCAAGGCAAGAGGCGCACCTGGGGCTTGCATTTCAGCTTGAACAACATCAGGAATAATGATAGTTTGATAGAGGCGCGGGAGTAGCTCAATTTGGTTAATTAAGAGCAAGTAAAGGATCGGTGAAGTGTCACAAATTACAATCATTTAAGAATGTTAATGTTCCTGAAGGTGCTGGAGGGTTTGTAAGTCTTGATGGAAGTCAGTAATCGTGTAATGGAGGTATGCTCGGTGTTTTTTGAGGAACGTTTCAACTTCAAAGCGGTTCAGGTTGAGAATCCGTCCGACTTCAGCAGTGGTTAGCTTTTGAGCGTTGTAGGATTCGACTACTAAGGTTTCTAGGATGCGTTGGGAGAAGTTTTCTAGGTTGGGTTGGAGTTGTTGAATGTATTCATCGGGGATTTCAATGGTGATTTGCATTTTGGAGTTGGGGGATGGAGGTTTATAGTTTTAGTGTAGCGAGGGTAAGTCTAACAGGACTTACGCAAGCAGGCTATATATAGCGTGTCAAAAGTAGGCGATCGCATACCAATAATAATAGCAATCGCCCTAAAAAGTCCTAATTATTTATTTTCCCCCCAATGTTGGGGGCTAGGGGGCTAGATGGCTTGAAATGTATAGTGTATTTGCCCCCTAAATCCCCCAAAATTGGGGGACTTTAAGAGGTTGTCCTGTTAAAGTGATCTCGTTTGAGTTACGAGCGCGATGGCGTAGCCGCCGCCTGTCGGCATCGCTAACTCATTAGTACACTACATATAGCGTAACTGCGTAAGTCCTGTCTAAGCCATATGAGTCTCCCTACTATTGGGCGGCATTTTGTGCCATTGGATAGTAAGATTTGAGAAGTTTTTAACAGGAGTAATGAGCCATGACCCCCGAACAACGTATTGCTGCTTTCTGGGAGATTTGGAAAACTAACCCGGATAATATTTTAGAAACATCGGGAGCTTCTAAAGATTTACAGACTTTGAATGATAGTTTACTGGCTTGTCAAGATAAGTCAGATTCTGAGGTGGCGACTGTCATCAAAGAATGGTGTCGCTCTTATCCTAAGTTGACTCAGAAACTTATGGATAAAGTGGGGGAAAGGAAGCTAAGAGGGGAGCATAATGATTCCCCCAATACAGGGTACACGGCTTATAAAAATATCTATCCGATGGATGCAGCCATTACCTACAAGCTAAAAGGTTCTGATAATGATTCACCCAATACAGGGGACACGGCTTATAAAAATATCTATCCGAAAATTACCGAAATTCTGCGAACCCGCGCTCCGATAACGGGCAAAAAAGAGGGTAAATCTTGATGGGTTTTCAACTGTAATGGCAAACCCTTTTTACAGGTGGCAGAGCCGCAGAATGGCGTGTTACGAGAGTAGCCCAGTTTATGGCACATAAGTTAATAAAATGAAACATCAAAAATTACCGGAGATTATAGAATTTATTAAAAATTGGTTTAAAACCCATTATTCTGAACAGGTTGTTCAAATTATTTTATATGGTTCTCAAGCTAGGGGGGAAGCTAAACCTGATTCAGATATTGACTTGCTGATTGTGATGAAATCCGCGTTTAATTACTCTGATGAAATCAAAAAAACCAGTGAGTTTATTCAAGAATTATCCTTAAAATATGATACGGTTATCTCCCGTGCTTTTGTCTCTGAGCAGCGTTTTAATCAAGAAAAAAGTCCATTTATTTTGAATGTTCATCGGGAAGGAATTGTTCTATGAGTAAAGTGTCAAAATTAGTTATATGAGCATTTTCGCCCCCAACCTCTATTTATGCGCCTACCATCTCCGGGAAGATGACACCGAGGGAGAGACTCACCCCCTGTGGTCAAATTGCGATCGCCTCCTATCTCACCTCACCGACAGCCAACTGATACCCCATCTTCACCTCAGCGAAGTCTTATCTGACCGGACTCGAACCCGGAGGACATTTTAACCCCTCTCCGGGTACAGGAGTTGAGGACAAAGCCGGGGGCTCGGTGGAGGGTTGATCAGTTTTGCAAATATTAGCTAAAGCCATTACANAAAGCCTTGAAATAAATTTCAGGCTCAAAGCTAAAACCCGTTAAAACGGGTTAATAAAGAATGATCTTAGTCATCTTTAGATGACTTTAGCTTTTAGCCCGAAATTTATTTCAGGGCTAACGTGGGTTAAGTTGACAGACTTTGGGTTCTCCCGCCCGTAATTAGTGATCAGTCAACTAAATCCATGTTCTGCTAAAAACTCTGGGGTAATCTCCTCTAAGGTGGAAATCGCTGGAATATTATTATAACTTTCCAAGGGATTTAAGTTGCCTTTGAGGTAACTTTGCAGAAATTTCCCCACATATTTTCCTAAAATATCCGCTTCAATATTAACCCAACTTCCCGGTTGCAAATAGCGTAAATTCGTTTCTTGATAACTATGGGGAATAACCGCCACTTCAAACCAACGACCCTCAACATCACAATCAGAAATCGTTAAACTAATCCCATTGACCGCAATACTCCCTTTTGGCACAATATAAGGCGCGATTTGACGATCCCAAATTGTGGCGACGCTCACAGGAGCAGAAAACCGCATTTCCCAAGAGGTTGCTGTGGGAACAACAGACTGGAGACACCCGACCCCATCAACGTGACCCGTGACAAAATGCCCCCCTAACTTACTTCCAGCCCGCAGGGACGTTTCTAAGTTAAAATAACCCTCTAAACTCTGTCCCAGTTTTGTCCGATTTAAAGTCTCAGGAGACGCCGTTGCGATAAACCCTTTGTCCCGAATTTCCACCACCGTTAAGCAAACTCCGTCCACGGCTACACTATCACCGATGGCTAAATCCTGTAAAATTAAGTCCACATCCCCTAAAACGCAACTAATTTGGAACTGATCTTGTCCTATAGGTTGAAGGGTTCCGAGTGCTTGAATAAGTCCTGTAAACATCTTGGTTGACGGTTGACGGTTGACAGTTGATAGTTGACAGTTGACGGTTGACGGTTGACGGTTAACACAGAACAGCCAACAGACAACAAAATCTAATGTCGATTCTGACAAAAATCAAGGCATACTGGAATGGAGGTGGTCTGGTGTCTATATGTATAGCTTAACCACTGAGTTTGTCGAGAGTATTTGATATATAGGCTAAGGCTAAACCAGTCAGCACCCCGCTCTAAAGAGAAGGGGCTTGATGCCCCCAACTTTAGGTAGCTGACCAGCCTAAGTCCCATCTATGGGGAAACTACGTTATCGGCAAGTGTTCAAGACCTACCTGGGAATGCGTAGCCAGTTCCTAGCTCTAGAACAAGAAAGTTAAACAGTTTTACGAGGGGTAAAACAGTGCTTCTTGATAGTTACCGACCGATAACATTGGCAAGGCTAACATGACATCATGCAGGATAGGCGTTTCCGGCTAAATAACAGGAGTGGGTAGGAACTGCATCTCTTTCTATCCTCCCCAAACAGGGGAAGCAGTTGAAAAACTGCGAGTCAAACTTCATCCGCGAGTTAAAACGTCGCGGTTTACCTTCTCCCGTGAGGTTTTAGATGATTGAAATGAAAGTCGCTGGAATTGCACTCGACGCCGCTACACGCAGCCCTATTATTTTACTGCGGGATGCGGTCGAGAGACGTGCTTTACCGATTTATGTGGGCCAAGATCAAGCAAAATCCATCCTCGGCGCTTTAGAAAATCACAAACCACCCCGACCCCTGACCCATGATTTATTTGTGAATCTTCTCGAAACTTGGGATATGACCCTAGAGAAAATTGTGATTCATTCCCTGCAAGATAGCACCTTCTACGCCGTGTTAATTGTTCGTCAAGGGGAAATTAGAAAGGAAATTGATGCGCGTCCGAGTGATGCAATTTCTATTGCTTTACGCACCGATAGCCCCATTTGGGTGATGGAAGAAGTCATTGCAGATGCGTCTATTCCTGTAGATAGGGACGCAGATGAGGCTGAAAGACGAGCGTTTCGAGACTTTGTATCTAATTTGAGTCCTTCAGATTTAATTAAACGTTCAGAACTCAACAAAACCGATGAAATGCAATAACAGGGTGATGGGGTTTAGGGTGCAAAAAAACAGGAAGCTGTGTTAAAAAGTCTATCCCAATTGCTAACAGTCAACAGCCAACAGTCAACAGTTAACAATTAGTAATGCGTTATCGACGGTTTGGCAAAACAAATCTGGATCTTTCGGTATTTACCTTGGGAACAATGCGTTATTTGTCATCCCCAGAAAATGCCTATTTAACAATAGAAAAGGCTCTCTCTCTAGGAATTAATCATATTGAAACAGCAAGAGGTTATGGTCAAAGCGAATCTTTTTTAGGGGAAGCCCTATTAGCGGGTTTATCCATCAAGCGATCGCAACTTTATATTACGACAAAAATCCCCCCCACTGCCAACCCAGATCAGTTAGAAAAACAGATTGATCAGTCCCTAGAACGCCTGAATTTAGATTACCTTGACTGTTTAGCCATTCATGGAATTAACACCAGAGAACACCTCGAATACACCCTGCAAGGACTATCAGGAGTTGAAAAAGCGATCGCCGATGGTCGAGTTCATCATTTAGGGTTTTCAACTCACGCTCCCCTAGAAGTGATTTTAGCCACCATAAAAACAGATTTATTTCAATTTGTCAATCTGCATTATTACTATTTTTTTCAACGAAATGCGATCGCTATTGAGTTAGCCTCTCAAAAAGATATGGGGATATTTATTATTTCTCCTGGGGATAAAGGCGGACAACTTTATAACCCCCCAGAAACCTTAAAAACTCTCTGTGATCCGATTTCTCCCTTAACCTTAACCTATCGCTTTTTATTAAGTGATTCCCGCATTACCACCTTAAGTTTAGGGCCAGCTAATCCCCAAGAATTAGATCAACCCTTAAAAATTGCCGATCAAGATGGTAAACTTACCCTAGAAGAACTTGCTATTTTTCAACAATTAGAAGCTCAAAAAATAGAAAAATTAGGAACAAATCAATGTAGTCAATGTTATCAATGTTTACCCTGTCCTGAACAGATTAATATTCCCGAAGTCCTACGCTTAAGAAATTTAGCCCTTGCGTATGATATGACCGACTTTGGCAAATATCGTTATCGAATGTTTGAAAATGCAGGTCATTGGTTTCCCGGTCGTAAAGCCAATCATTGTAACGACTGTGGGGACTGTTTACCCCGTTGTCCCGAACAATTAGACATTCCCACCTTATTAAAAGATACCCATGAACAATTAAACGGGAAATCAGGAAGAAGACTTTGGGAATAAAAATCACGAAAAACCCTTAATAATCCTTCTCTCTTTCTTCGTGTCTTCGTGTCTTTGTGGTTGCTTTTATCCTCTTTTAATTTATGAATTCCATCCCTAAATTAACTCAATTGTTGACCTGTATTTTTATTTTTAATAGTTTAATTATTCCGGTGCGATCGCAAACACCCATCCAGGAAGAAAGTTTACCTGTTGACCTCAATAAACCTCCTAAACCCTGTTTTTCAGAAGATGCGGTTTTACCCTTTCCTCCTCTCTCCCAAACCGAACCTAGCATCCCCAGTCTTTGGTTAGCAGAACAACTCTATGGGGATAAAGTTCTACAAACGTGGTATATTGAAAATAGCGTTATTCAAATTTCACCTAATCTTTATTTAGACTCTCCTGTCACCTTAGTTGTAGATCGAGAAAATTGGAATGCAGAACGCTATTTAGGACAATATGTATTCGTAAATCGATTTGCTAATGTCACCCGCAGTTATGGTTATAATTTACGAGTTTGTAATCTTCAAGGAGATTTACTCGCCTATTATCAGTGTGATTTCACCACATCCCCTTTAAGTTGTCAAGTTCAAATTCGGTCTACAGGTTTAAGACGAAGAGATTTTAAATAATATAAAGCAGGGAACAGGGAACAGGGAACAGGGAACAGGGAACAGGGAAACGAAAATAATTTTACCCTGATTATTATTCAACATAAATGACCCCAGAAACCGGGTTTTTAACCCTTTAATTTTCGTTATAAACCCGGTTTCTGTGCCCAGAGGAGAAAATCTCTAAAGTACCCGTAAAATAGTAGGAATACTCTCAATTGCATCTAAGCTTTGAATCTCATTTAAAGCTTTATGAAAATCCCCTTCCAGAACATCATGAGTCACCACGACAATTTCCGCTAAATTCTGATGAAATCCCGTTTGAACAATTGACTCTAAACTAACATTATGCTGACCAAAAGTGGTTCCGATTTTCCCGATCACCCCCGGAGAATCATTTGTTAAAAAACGAGCATAAAAACGGGTAACTAAATCAACCATCGGTGCAATTTTGCAGTAATGTTGATGGGTGCAAGTCATTAGTTCATGAGTAACAACAGGACTCACGACCTCTGCTTCTTGCATTTGTAGGACAGCAATAATATTTAAAAGATCAGAAACCACTGCACTCGCTGTTGGCCCCGATCCGGCTCCCCGTCCAAAAAACATCACCTGTCCAATCGGTTCACCTTCGACTAAAATCGCGTTGTAAACATCATTAATACTCGCTAAGGGATGAACTTTAGGAACTAAAGTCGGATGAACTCGAACCGATAATAAATCCTGCTCAGGAGTGGCGTGGGGATCTCGCGAAGCGATCGCTAATAACTTAATGACAAATCCCAACTTTTCTGCATAAGCAATATCCGTCGCCGTCACCTTTCTAATTCCTTCACAGTAAACCTGTTCTAACTTAATTCTGCCTCCAAAAGCTAAAGACGCCAGAATTGCAATTTTATCCCCAGCATCCAACCCATCAATATCGGCGCTGGGGTCAGCTTCTGCATATCCTAAGCGTTGAGCATCGGCTAAGACTTCTGCAAAATCTACCCCTTCATTTTTCATCCGGGTCAAAATATAATTAGTCGTGCCATTAATAATTCCCGTGACTTTATGAATTCGATTTGCACCTAACGATTGTTTTAAAGATTGAATCACAGGAATTCCGCCAGCAACGGCTGCTTCTAACAGCACATAAACCCCTTTTTCATTCGCCGCTTCAAAAATTTCACTTCCATAACGGGAAATCACGGCTTTATTGGCGGTGACAACGTGTTTACCGTTTTCAATGGCTTGTAAAATCAGCGATCGCGCTGGTTCCAAACCGCCAATTAATTCCACAACAATATCAACCGCCGGATCAATGACAATTTCTTCTAAATCCGTTGTTAATAAATATTCGGGTATATTAACACTCCGGGCTTTAGACAGCGATCGCACCCCCACCCGATGCAAACTTAACTCCGATAACAACGGATGACGACCCTCTGGACTCAACAAAATTTCAACGGTTCCTGTCCCAACCGTCCCTAGTCCTAATAAACCAATTTTAAAAACCACAATTCCAAAGCGTCCCTAACGCAAGGCTACACTCCCCATTTTGACATTATCAGGGTGTTATCAGTTATCAGTGATCAGTGATCAGTGATCAGTGTAAAAGTTAAGAGTTACGAGCCGATCAACTTGTCCCCTTGTCCCCTTGTCCTCTACTTAGGACGAATAAAGGCGATCGCATTGCGCCAAATCAGGATTTGCTTGTTATTTTGATCTTGTAAACACAGACAGTTAGGATCTTGCCAAAGAATGACCCCTTCGAGAACATCATTAGTAAGCAGTTTGATTTCCACGGCATTTTTATCCTTCGTATAGCTTTGGACTTTGCGAATACTGGGTAAATCAGTATTGAATTCAGACATAAGAGTTGTTTAAAAGTTAACGTTACAAACCATAATAGAAAGGAGTGAGCCCTTCAAGATTTTCAATCTGTTGCTCACTATACTTCCAACGTTAAACGGATACTGGTAAGGATAGCAGTGGAGGAAGTCATGACCCTTAAATTTACCAAATATCACGGTTTAGGCAATGATTTTATCTTGATTGATAATCGCCATCAATCAGAACCCCTAATCACTCCAGAACAAGCCGTAGAACTGTGCGATCGCAATTTTGGCATTGGTGCCGATGGGGTGATTTTTGCCCTACCTGGAACCCCCACCACTGACTATACCATGCGAATTTTCAACTCCGATGGGTCAGAACCTCAGATGTGTGGCAATGGAATTCGCTGTTTAGCTAAATTTATTGCTGAGTTAGAAAATCAAGATCAGATCACATCCCCAGTCCGTTACAAAATCGATACTTTAGCGGGTGTAATTACCCCCCAATTACAACCCGATGGCCAAGTTAAAGTTGATATGGGACTTCCGCGACTCTTGGCCAAAGAAATTCCCACAACCTTAGCCGCCGCCGATGAAAAAGTCGTGAATATTCCCTTAGAAGTGGCGGGACACTCTTGGAATATCACGGGTGTCAGCATGGGAAACCCCCACTGTATTACCTTTGTTGAGGATGTCGCGGCCATCAAACTCTCAGAAATCGGCCCCCTATTTGAGCATCATTCCGTTTTCCCCGAACGCACAAATACTGAATTTATTCAAATGGTTCAGCGAAATTATATTAAAATGCGGGTCTGGGAACGCGGTGCTGGCGCAACTCTGGCCTGTGGAACTGGAGCTTGTGCTGCTGTTGTTGCTGGAGTTTTAACCGAAAATTGCGATCTTATTGTTACAGTAGAATTACCCGGAGGTTGTCTTGACATTGAATGGTCAAATGATCATCAAAATTTGTACATGACAGGGCCAGCACAACGGGTATTTACAGGGAAATATTAACAACTTGACCACTTTTGAAGCATGACTCAAGCAGGTAAATAATATGGGTGGAGGGATTTATCTGATTCAGGATGATGATCGGCTGGTGGAAATGATGGAACAGCCTTATGATTCTGAAGATCAAATACAAGAATTATTAGAAACCTATCCTAATCTCTTAGCAGGGGATGAAATTGATCGGGTGACATCTCGACGATGGTTATTAATTTCACGCGATGTTACCATTTCTGCTGAGGAAGATGATGGTAGTCGCTGGTCATTTGATCATTTATTTTTGGATCAAGATTCTATTCCCACAATTGTTGCGGTTAAACGCAGTCGGACTGCGGAAACCCGACAAAAAATGATCGGTCAAATGTTAGATTATGCGGCAAATTTAGCTTTATATTGGCCGATAGAATCGATTATTGCTCAATTTGAAGCCAACTGTCGAGAACAGGGTCGAGATCCCGAACAAGTTTTTGAAGAATTTCTCGGTTCTGATCTGAATGAAGATGGATTTTGGCAAAAAGTTAAAACGAATTTGCAAGCGGGAAAACTCCGTTTAGTGTTTGTTGCGGATGATATTGCTAGTCCCTTAAGGCGAGTTGTAGAATTTTTGAATAAACAAACGGATTTAGTGGAAGTTTTAGCTTTAGAAATTAAACAATATGTCAGTCAAGAGGGGTTAAAAACCTTAGTTCCTCGGTTAATTGGTCAGACAGCAGAAGCTCAACAAAAAAAATTGAGTGCGACGGTCGAACGCCGTCGTTGGGATGAAGTTTCCTTTTTTGAAGAATTCCAAGTGCGCCGAGGCTTGGATGAAGCAGAAATGGCTGAAGAAATTCACAACTGGGCAAAACGTCAAGAACCCGAAATTATTATACAGTGGGGAACAGGTGATCTTTATGGGGGGTTTACGGCTTTACTCCAACAAAAAGGTCGAAAACCTTTAAAATTATTTAGCGTTGATATTTCAGGACGTTTAGAAATTTCCTCTAATAAATATGGTTCTCAACCTCCTTTTGATCAAGAGAAAAAATGGTTAGAACTCAGAAATAAATTGAGTGCTATTGGTTTATCTCTTCCCCTAGAACCTACAGAATATCGAGAACCAACATTACAGTTATCCAACTTAGAAGATCAAACTGTATTACAACAAGTTCTCCAAACGTTTGATTGGGTTATTTCGATAATTAAAGCGTGAAGGAGTAAACCCACACGCCCAGGTAAAAAATGATCAGTGTTAGAGACGCGCCGTGGCACGTCTCTACACTAATGACTATTATCCGAGAACAAAATTGCTCTCACCGATCAAGTTGCTATCAACTCCAAGCAGTTCAGCCAACTGTTGTTGACTACTGGCGATTTTAATCAGAGTCGAGCCGTTAAAAGAGGTAATTTCTAACTGTTCAAAAGTTAGACCTCCGGTTAAAGCGATAATATCCTCTCCGTTCGTAAAGTCGGTAATCAGGTTATTCCCAAAACTACTGGCCAGATAGAAGCGGTCATTACCCGCACCACCAGTTAGGGTGTCATCGCCCCCGGCTCCAACTAACCAGTCATTACCTTGACCTCCGGTTAAGACATCGTTACCCTCACCGCCATCGAGGGTATCATCCCCTAAATCTCCGAATAGGATATCATTGCCCTCATTTCCATCTACAAGGTCATTGGCTTGACCGCCATAGAGGGTGTCATTATCTGCACCACCAGACATAGTGTCTTGGTCTTCTCCACCCAAGAGCAGGTCATCACCTGCATTGCCTTCTAAGATGTCGCTGCCAATATCTCCGAATAGGGTGTCTTTACCGTCACCGCCTTGGAGGGAGTCATCGTTTTGACCGCCAAACATCTGGTCATCACCATTGCCTCCTTGTAAAAAGTCATCGTTTTTACCGCCTAAGAGGATGTCATTACCGTCATCTCCGATTAGGACATCTTTGCCTTCATCTCCGAAAATGAGATCATTTCCCTCACCACCTGTGATGTAGTCATCTTCTTTTCCTCCATAAGCGATGTCATCTCCGCTACCGAGGTCGATGTAATCATTGCCTTTATAGCCGTACACCTGATCATTCCCAGCATCTGAGTTAATCGAGTTATTCTCATCTGTGCCGAGTATTTCATCATTATCACTTGTCCCCTGTTGGACTTCTCCACTGGGTTTGGTTGTATTTAACGTTAGCCCGACAGTAAAATTCGTCGAGGGATCAAATACGGCTGTTGCTTGGGATGTGGGAGTAACCGTAGGTTGGGATGTGGAAGTTGATGTTGGTTCCGGTGTGGGAGTAACTGTAGGTTCCGGTGTGGGAGTAACCGTAGGACTCGGTGTGGGAGTAACCGTAGGACTCGGTGTGGGAGTAACTGTAGGAATCGGTGTGGGAGTAACTGTAGGAATCGGTGT
>NZ_LR734885.1:31318-95708 GCF_900010725.2 Planktothrix serta PCC 8927
AGTCCGTTAAAATTAGTATTTGTGGAGTTACCCAAATTTAATAAAACTTTGGAAGAATTGATTAATATTACGGATAAATGGCTTTATTTTTTACGCAAAGCACCAGATTTAGAAGTCGTGCCAGAATCGATGTTAATTGTACCCGAAATTGAGAAGGCTTTTGCGATCGCGGATCGGGTCAACTTAAGTTTAGAGGAAATAGACGATTTGGAGAAACGAGAACAGTTTGAACGGGAAAGAATAGGTGCTATTGAGTTGAGTAAGGCTGAAGCTCGGGCTGAAGGGTTGACTCAAGGGTTGACTCAAGGGTTGACTCAAGGGTTGACTCAAGGACGGGCTGAAGGACGGGCTGAAGGTATACAAATTGGTCAAATAAATCTGATTAAACGCCAATTAAAACGGCAATTAGGTGAACTAAATCAATCAATAGAAGATAGTTTATCACAGCTATCATCAGAGCAATTATCAGCTTTGGCTGAAGCTATTTTTGACTTTTCTAGTCTAGGTGATTTATCCAGTTGGCTAGAAACTAATTGTCCTAGTTGAACATGAATGAGGCGATCCCTAAGTCCCTACCACTAACACCATGAAATTTATTAATCCCAAAACAGACTACGCCTTTAAAAAAATATTTGGCTCCGATCAAAGTCAAGATATTTTAATTAGTTTCCTGAATGCGATCGTCTATCAGGGTGAGACTTTCATCACTTCTTTAGAAATTATTGACCCCTACGCCCCCGGCAGAATTTCTGGTTTAAAAACAACTTATTTTGATGTCAAAGCTAAATTGAATAATGGCGAAAATGTGTTAATTGAAATGCAGGCTGTAAATGTACCAGCTTTTGGCAAAAGAATTCTTTATAACACAGCAAAANGGAGTAATATCAGTATTATCAAAGCCAGTGACATCTTCACTGAAGGTCGCAGTGACGGTAAATAAACCGTTAACTGTGGCTGGGGCAGCTGAGGCTAAAGTAACAGTTGGAGCGGTAATATCTGCTGCGCGAGTTAACTGAGTAGCAGCAGTATTATTATTACCCGCAGCATCAATTGCTTGATCCGCAGGAACATCTATGGTGACAGTTCCAGTAACAGTTGGAGTTACATCAAAGGTGTAGGTTTTGGCATCAACTGTGACAAAGTTACCGACATTTCCACCAACAACGTTAATATCATTAGCGTCAAAGGTAGTGACATCTTCACTGAAGGTCGCAGTGACAGTAAATAAACCGTTAACTATGGCTGGGGCATCTGAGCCTAAAGTAACAGTTGGGGGGGTAATATCTGCTACGCGAGTTAACTGAATAGCCGCAGTATTATTATTAGTCGAAGCATCATTGGCTACACCAGCAGGAACATCTACGGTGACAGGCCCAGTAGCATTTGGAGTTACATTAAAGGTGTAGGTTTTGCCACCATCAACTGTGGCCAAGCTACCAGCTACTAATGTTCCACCACCAACGCTAATATCACCCTCGGCAAAGCCAGTGACAACTTCACTGAAGGTAGCAGTGACGGTAAATAAACCGTTAACTGGGGATGTGGCAGTTGAGTCTAAAGTAACGGTTGGTGCCAGGTCTGCTGTGCGAAGTATTTGATTACCCGCAGTATTATCATTACCCGCAGCATCAGTTGCTTTAGTCGCAGGAATATCTACGGTGACAGTTCCATCCGCAGTTGGAGTCACATCAAAAGTGTAGATTTTGGGATCAGTGGTGCTCTGGGTAAGGGTACCAACAATTCCATTTCCTACAGCAATATCAGTATTATCAAAGCCAGTGACAACTTCACTGAAGGTAGCAGTGACGGTAAATAAACCGTTAACTGTGGCTGGGGCAGCTGGGGTTAAACTAACGGTTGGGGCGGTAATATCTGCTACGCGAGTTAACTGAGTTAGTGCGGTATTATTATTACCCACAGCATCAGTTACAGCACCAATAGGAATATCTACGGTGACAGTTCCATCCGCAGTTGGAGTCACCTCAAAGGTGTAGATTTTGGGATCAGTGGCGCTCTGGGTAAAGCTACCAGCAGTAACAGTTCCATTCCCTACAGTAATATCAGTAGGAACGTCATAAAAAGAAGTACCAACATCTTCATTGAAGGTAGCAGTGACGGTAAATGGAGCGTTAACTGTGGCTGGGGCAGATGATTCTAAAGTAACGACGGATGGGGGGGTAAAATCTTTTATGCGAGTTAGTGTATTTGATGCGGTATTAGGATTACTCCCAGGAGCATCATTTGCTACACCAGCAGCAATATCTACGGTGACAGTTCCATCCGCAACAGTTGGAGCCACATTAAAGGTGTAGGTGTTTGCGGGAGCAGCTGGGGCCAAGCTACTAGGAACAACACTTCCACCAACAACGCTAATCTCATTCTCGGCCAAGCCACTGACATTTTCACTGAAGGTAGCAGTGACAGTAAATAAACCGTTAACTGTGGCTGGGGCAGATGAGTCTAAAGTAACAGTTGGGGGAAGGTCTACTGTGCGAGTTAGTGTATTACCAGGAACAGTAGTAGCATTATCATTACCCGCAGTATCAGTTACAGCATTAGCAAGAATATCTACGGTGACAGTTCCCTCCGCAGTTGGAGTCACGTCAAAGGTGTAGATTTCGGGATCAGTGGCGTTCTTGATCAGATTACTAACAGTTCCACCACCAGCACCACCAACGGTAATATCACTAATATCAAAAGAAGTACCAACATCTTCACTGAATTCAGCAGTGACGGTAAATAAACCGTTGACTGTGGCTGGGGCAGCTGATGTTAAAGTAACAATTGGGAGAACGGTATCAGCACTAACAATTAGTTGAGGTGCTACGGTATTAGTATTAAGCGCAATATCATCAGCTACACCACCAGCAATATCTACGGTGACATTTCCAACAGTATTAGCAGTTGGATCTACACTAAAGGTGTAGGTTTTGCCATCAGGTGCTGCGACAAAGCTAGCAGGTACTAATGTTCCACCAGCAAAGGTAATATCAGTATCAACAAAGCCAGTGACAACTTCACTGAAGGTAGCAGTCACGTTAAATGGAGCATTAACTATGGCTGGTGTGGCAGGATTTGTTAAGGTTAAAGCAACAGTTGGGGCATTAATATCTGCTGCCTGAATTAGCTGAGGAGCAGCAATATTACCATTACCCGCAGTATCAGAAGCTACACCCCCAGCAATATCTACAGTGACATTTCCATCCGCAGTTGGAGTCACATCAAAGGTGTAGACTGTGCCAGGAGTTGTTGTGGTAACGGTACCGACTGTTCCACCACCAACGGTAATATCAGTAGCGTCAAAAGAAGTACCAACACTTTGATCGAAGGTAGCAGTGACGGTAAATGGAGCGTTAACTAGGGGTGCGGCAGTTGTTGTTAAAGTAACAGTTGGTACGGTAATATCTGCTGCGCGAGTTAACTGAAGAGCAGCAGTATTATTATTACCCGCAGCATCAGAAGCTACACCCCCAGCAATATCTACGGTGACAGTTCCATCCGCAGTTGGAGTCACATTAAAGGTGTAGATTTTGGGATCAGTGGCGCTCTTGATAGGGTTACTAACAGTTGCACCACCACCAACGGTAATATCACCAATGGTAAAAGAAGTACCAACATCTTCACTGAATTCAGCAGTGACGGCAAATACACCGGTAACTGGGTCTGGGGCAGCTGAGGTTAAAGTAACAGTTGGTACGTTAAGATCTGCTACGCGAGTTAGTGTATTTGATGCGGTATTATTATTATTCGCAGCATCAGGTGCTGCACCAGCAGCAATATCTACGGTGACAGTTCCAGTAGTACCAGCAGTTGGAGTCACATCAAAGGTGTAGACTTTGCCACCAGCTGCTCCGCTAAAGGCACCAACAGTTCCACCAACACCACCAACGGTAATATCAGTATCGTCAAAAGAAGCACTAACATCTTCACTGAAGGTAGCAGTGACGGTAAATGCACCGTTAACTGTGGGTGTGGCAGCTGAGCTTAAAATAACAGTTGGTACGGTAATATCTGCTGCCTTAACTAACTGAGTAGCAGGAGCAGTATTATTATTACCCGTAGTATCAGTTACAGCATTAGCAAGAATATCTACGGTGACATTTCCATCCGCATTCGGAGTCACTTCAAAGGTGTAGCTATCGGAATCAATTTTGGTAAAGTTACTAACAGTTCCATTCCCTACAGCAATATCACTACTGACAAAAGAAGTACCAACATCTTCACTGAATTCAGCATTGACGGTAAATGCACCCTTAACTGGGTCTGTGGCAGTTGTTGTTAAACTAACAACAGTTGGGGCAACGTTATCATAAGTACGAGTTAGTGTATTTGATGCGTTATTATCATTAAGCGCAAGATCAGTTGCTGTAGCCGCATTAATCTTTACGGTGACTGGAGCTCCCGGCGTAGCAGCTGCAGGTGGAGTCACCAGAAAGGTGTAGATTTTGGGATCAGTGGTGCTCTGGACAAGGTTACTAGCAGTTCCACCACCAGTGACGGTAATATCAGCCTCAACAAAGCCAGTGACAACTTCGCTGAAGGTAGCAGTGACGGTAAATGCACCGTTAACTTTTAATGGGGAAGTTGATGTTAAAGTAACGCTTGGGGCGGTAGCATCTGCTACAAGATTTAGTTGAGTAGCCGCAGTATTATTATTACCCGCAATATCAATTGCAGCAGCCCCAGGAATATTTACAGTGACATTTCCATCCGCAGTTGGAATCACCTCAAAGGTGTAGAGTGTGGGAGAATTTTGGGTAAAGGTACCAACAGTTCCATTTCCTACAACAATATCAGTATCGAGAAAATTAGTAACAGGTTCATCGAAGGTAGCAGTGACGGTAAATATACCGTTAGATGGGGATGCGGTAGTTGAGGCTAAAGTAACAGTTGGGGCGGTCTTATCTACTAAACGATTTATTGTTGCAGGAGCAGCAGTATTACCATTACCCGCAAGATCAGTTGCTTTATTCGCAGCAATATTTACGATGACATTACTTCCAGTAGCAGCAGTTGGAGTCACGTCAAAGGTGTAGATTTTGGGATCAGTGGCATTCTTGATCAGGTTGCTAACAGTTCCACCAGTAACGGTAATATCACCAGCGACAAAAGAAGTACCAACATCTTCACTGAAGGTAGCAGTGACGGTAAATGGATCTTTAACTGTGGCTGGGGCAGATGAGGTTAACTCAACAGTTGGGACAACAGTATCAATAACTAGGGCTCGGCTACCACCAAGAGAGTTAGGTGCGGTTAAGGCAGGGAGCGTTAAAGTAGCATCCACAGACGAAGCATCTTGAATTGTGCCGCTGTTAAGGGTGAGGGCAGCTGTGGAGAGATATTGTAAGTCAGCAGAGGTATCTCCGGCTGCGACTGTATACTTGAAGGTGAGTACATTCCCCGGGCTACCACTAAGATAATCGGCAAATTGGTCAGTTGTGCCTGTTTCTAATTGCAGTTGGGGTGTACCAGTGACAGTGACAGGAGCATCAAAGGTGACGGTGATGTAGATATTATCACCAACTTTGAAACTACCGTTAGAGTTGGTGGCACTGACACCCGTAACGCCTGCTAGTACGCCACTATAGGTTTTGAGGCTAGTTTCTGTGAGGGCAAGTTGAGGCTTTTGGGGGGATGGGGGGATGAGTTGGCTGATGTCCCAGGTGCCGCCTTTTTCCGCATTCCCGGTGAGGTTGGGGTTGGCCGCGATATTTGCCCCGGTGAGTTGGTAAAGTTGAGTTAGGAATTGGCTACCGGAGTCCCCCGCCGCTACGTTACATCCATATAAGATGATGCTGGCATGGGTTGTGAAGGCGTTTCGCCATTGTTGCAACTGTTGGCTGTAGTCTTCTAGGTTACGGCCATTGAGTTCTGTTGTCCCTAGGTACAGGCTGCCGGGGCTACCGTGAGAGATGATGTGTAAGGCTTCGATGCCAGTATGTTGAGCTAGGATTGAGGTAATTTGCTCTATAGCATTAGGCTGGCTTTCGAGGATGTAGGTTTGCGTACCGGGTTTGATGCCTTGGGCTATATGTTGACTATCGGGTACTGTCGGGTCAATGATGGCTATTGAATTGGGGTTTTTACTAAGGCCAAAATCCCCATTTAAAAAGTTTGTTTCGGAGGTGTGGTTAATTTGAGATACAGTTCTCATTGGTTTGGTGAATCCTGCTGAAATGGTTTTTTGTTGAGTCTGTCGCCTGAACTACTTTAGGAGGTGATATTTCAGCCTCTGGACAGATGACAGTTAACACCCTTGACGTAATTAATCTACCAAAGTTCCCTTCGATTATCAGTGATTCAGAACACTCATTTACAAATGTTTACTTTTCTCTGGGTTATTTTAAAGGAATCATCAAAAAAATCGCCGCGATTTGACGTAGCCGAGGCAGCAGGTTTATGATATTATTGGTTTGCTCTGTTTGTGTCAAAGTCAAAAAAAGTAAGTGGGAATAACCATCTGCGGCGATCTGTACTATATTATTATTTCCAGGTGGCAGGATGAAATTTATTAATCCCAAAACAGACTACGCCTTTAAAAAAATATTTGGCTCCGATCAAAGTCAAGATATTTTAATTAGTTTCCTGAATGCGATCGTCTATCAGGGTGAGACTTTCATCACTTCTTTAGAAATTATTGACCCCTACGCCCCCGGCAGAATTTCTGGTTTAAAAACAACTTATTTTGATGTCAAAGCTAAATTAAATAATGGCGAAAATGTGTTAATTGAAATGCAGGCTGTAAATGTACCAGCTTTTGGCAAAAGAATTCTTTATAACACAGCCAAAATGTATGTAAATCAACTAAAATTAGGGGAAGTTTATCCAGAATTGAGAGCAGCAATAGGTGTAGCGGTGACGGATTTTATTATGTTTAATGAACATAATAAAGTGATTTCACAATTTACTCTGAAGGAAGATGAGTTACTCCTGAATTATCAACACAGTCCGTTAAAATTAGTATTTGTGGAGTTACCCAAATTTAATAAAACTTTGGAAGAATTGATTAATATTACCGATAAATGGCTTTATTTTTTACGCAAAGCACCAGATTTAGAAGTCGTGCCAGAATCGATGTTAATTGTACCCGAAATTGAGAAGGCTTTTGCGATCGCGGATCGGGTCAACTTAAGTTTAGAGGAAATAGACGATTTGGAGAAACGAGAACAGTTTGAACGGGAAAGAATAGGTGCTATTGAGTTGAGTAAGGCTGAAGCTCGGGCTGAAGGGTTGACTCAAGGGTTGACTCAAGGGTTGACTCAAGGGTTGACTCAAGGACGGGCTGAAGGTATTGAAATTGGTGAGCAAATTGGTGAGCAAAGAGGTCAAATAAATCTGATTAAACGCCTATTGCAACGGCAATTAGGTGAACTAAATCAATCAATAGAAGATAGTTTATCACAGCTAACTTCAGAGCAATTATCAGCTTTAGCTGAGGCTATTTTTGACTTTTCTAGTGTCGGTGATTTATCCAGTTGGCTAGAAACTAATTGCCCTAATTAAAATAGAATAAAATCAAGGGTTTCCTGAAACTAGAACTTCAGCGCGAGGAGTGTCAAGTGTCTTCAGATTCTATAAACCAAGAATCCACTAGCCTTGAGGCTGTGGAGTGTCAATCAAAGATAAGTGTGGATATTTTACCGATAGTTGGTAAATTGTAAAGCGGCGGGATAATCTTCCTGTTTGAGGCGTTGAATCACTAATTGTAATTCATCTTTAGATTTAGCTGAAATCCGAACAGAATCCCCTTGAATAGAAGCCTGAATTTTCTTAAACTCATCTTTAATTAACTTAGTGATTTGTTTTGAAACTTCTTGTGTTAAGCCTTTTCTGAGTTTAATTTCCTGTCTAACTCGATTACCACTGGCTGATTCTATTTTCCCATAATCAAAAATTTTCAAAGAAAGATTACGCTTCGCGGATTTCGTTTGCAAAATCGTATGAATTGCATCCAGGGTAAACTCGCTATCGGTATTAATAACAATCGCCGTTTCCCCTAATTCTAGGGTGGTCTTTGTATCCTTTAAATCATAACGGCTTTTAATTTCCCGTTCAGTTTGATCAACAGCATTAACTAATTCCTGTCGATCAAAATCACTCACAACATCAAATGAATAAGTAGAAGCCATAAAAATTGAAAATGTAAAGGTCAAAGTTCAAAAATGACTGGGAAACAAGCAAAAATTAACGCCCTTGCCACCCCTATTATATCTAAAGGAATGGCTGACGTTGACAACCCTAAACTCATGAATTGTTCCCCTTGCTAATCCAAATAGAACAGCGTCACAATTTTGCGCTGATTCTCTGCTTCTTCACAGGTGTTCAGGAGGGTGACACTATCATGATAGGCAAAGCAAATTAACTGTTGACACCGAGAAATAATCTCTTGGTTACACAGCGCACTGGCTTCAGCTAGTGATAAATCATCCCCCTTGGGATTTTCCACTAAATGGATGACCTGTTCTAACTGCTTGCGAGATTCTCTCGGCTGACGTTTCATGCTTTGCGGCAAAATCACCGTCACCAAATTGGGGTCAGCCCGCATTCCCCCTTTAATGGCCGCTGAGTTCGTCCCCGTTGAACCCGATGTAATCAGATGATTACCTTCTAAAACTAAGGCATAACTCATCATCTCGATTAAGTTCTGATGGGTTAGGGGAATATGACGGGAACCCAACAAAGCAATACGCTTGGAGCCAGTTTGTTGAATGGCTGCCAATTCTTCTAAAAATTCATCTACTTTCGGCAGATTGATAGCTTGGTTCAAGGATAATTACAAAACATAATCAGGACAATCCTGTAGATTTTAGCAAATTCAGCGACAATTATTCGGAGTGTAACTAAAGTTTTAACCGGATTCCGTCCGATTTGATCGTGATTAGACCAACAATCTCTCAAACAACCTGGGGACAACAGTTCGCTACCCCGGCGACAGAATTTCCCCCCACCCCTTTACCTGTTCTGTCTGGAAAACTCCCCCTTGGGTTAAAAGGTTCTCTCTATCGCAATGGCCCTGGACGCTTGGAACGGGGAGGGTTGCGAGTGGGACATTGGTTTGATGGTGATGGGGCGATTTTAGCCGTCCATTTCACCGATGAAGGCGCAACGGGAGTCTATCGTTATGTCAAAACCGCAGGTTATCAGCAGGAAGAACAAGCAAATCGTTTGATGTATGGGGGTTACGGAATGACGTCACCCGGAAACCTTTGGGAACGCTTTACCAAACCCCTCAAAAATGCGGCGAATACTTCGGTTTTAGCCTTACCCGATAAATTATTAGCGTTGTGGGAAGGAGCACAACCCCACGCCTTAGATTTACAAACTTTAGAGACTTGGGGACTCGATAACCTCAGCAAGTTAACTGACAATACCCCCTATTCTGCTCATCCTAAAATTGATCCTGAAACGGGAGATATTTTCAATTTTGGGCAAATTTTAGCAGGAACGCCTCAGTTAATGCTGTATCGAAGCGATCGCACGGGAAAAATTATACAACACAATCAAATTCCTATCGATGGGATTTCTGTGATTCATGATTTTGTCTTCGCAGGTCAATATTTAATTTTTGTTATTCCTCCCCTGCGGTTAAAAATCTTACCCGTTTTACTTCAGTTTAAATCTTTTAGTGATTCCTTTTTCTGGCAACCTCAAACCCCTAACCAAATTTTAATTATTGATCGCCAAACGCTTCAACTCGTAAATCGGATTGAAACAGAACCCTGGTTTCAGTGGCATTTTAGCAATGGTTATGTTGAAAATGATGGCACTGTGATTGTTGATTTTGTTCAGTATCCCGATTTTCAAACTAATCAATATTTGAAAGAAGTCGCCACTGGAAATACTCATACCCTAGCAGAATCAACTTTATGGCGGATGGTATTACAACCCCAAACGGGTAAACTTCTGCAATTAGAAGAACTCTTAGATCGCCATTGTGAATTTCCGACTGTTTCTCCTAAAGAAGTTGGAAAAAAAGCTAAATTTACCTATTTATCCCTTCATAAACCAGGGGTGAATCGTGCTATTGAAATGTTTGGGTCTATTGGACGGTTTGATCATCAAACTCAAACGTTACAAGCAGCAATTTTAGGGGATAATCGTTATCCGATGGAACCTCTTTGTGTTCAGGATATTGATAATCCTCAACAAGAATGGGTATTAACTGTTGTTTATGATGGGGATCAAAATTCCAGCGAAGTTTGGATTTTTGATTCAGAATATTTAGATGCAGAACCGATTTGTCGGTTATCATTACCCCATGTTGTTCCTAATGGATTTCATGGGACTTGGAAACCCCGCAGTTAAATCTGCATATCTTTCTTAAATTCTCCTGAATTGCTGAACTGCACGATGAAGTCAAGATTAAATTACACCCAAAACTAAAATGCGATTAATTATTACCCACACAACGCTATTAAAATTGCGTCCTGTTGATTCTTCTAGTTTAACAGAGTCTCAAAAAATCAATCTTGTGGTCGGAAGTCGCTTAATTATAGCAAATTATGAAGATCAAGATCAAGATCATTACCGAATTACATTATTAACATCTTTAGGAAGTGGTCAAGATAAAAGTATGGTTTGGTATGTGTACAAACCCCATGCTTTAATAATTCCTTCTGATCGAGAATTTGCAACAGTTAATTTATCAACCAATAGTAAACTCAATGTCCGTTCTTCTCCTGCTGTTGCTTCTAATAATGTAATTTATCAAATTCCTAATCAAATTGATGTAGAACTGATTGAATGTTGCTACAATCAGGAATTATGGTGGTTAGGAAAACCTCTAAATGATCCGAACAAAGCCTATGGATGGATATCTGCTAAATACTTAAAACTTTATACTTCAGAGGGATGTTCCGGTTGATATAGCAGTCCTAAATAGGTTGTACTATTTTATAGTAGGGGTGGCGTCCCTCCCAACCCTCTTTGCGCCTGGGTTGGGAGGGACGCCACCCCTACAAAACTTTTTCACAAATGATTTAGGATTGCTATATAGCACTATAAGATAAAAAAGGCGATCGCACTCTTAAGAGTCTGATCGCCTTTTTAATAAAACTCAAACAAACTTCCTCCTGTCTCTTAATTTTTATAAATTTGATTGATTAACCACAGCGCTCCTGCAATACCAACGAAATGAGCAACAATCGTATGAGTATTCGCCAAAACCACGAAAAAATCAACAGGTTGGATGAAATCTTGCAAGTTAACCGAGGAAGCTAAAAAACCACGAGGTTGAGAAATAGCTTTTGCTAATAAAATCCCGTTGATGGCTTCTGAAGCGATTAATGTCACCGCCATTCCGCTTAAATTACTCGTCAAGCCGAGGCGAATTTGTTTCATGGTTTCTGCACGACTGGGACGGGCCATTCCCGGTGCTTTCAGTCTGCGGGCCAAACGGGTGTAACGAAAGGCTTGAAAAATACTAAACCCTAAAATACCGAGTCCAATTAAGGCAAAGACTAAACCTCCACCCATTCCGGCTGTGGCGCCGGGTTTTGCGGCTGTTCCTGGACTCAAAACCACAATAGCAAATAACTGAATAATCACCGAAACAACGGCTAAAACTAGCTGTGTCCAAAAGCAAACCCAGCCTGTGGTACGAAGGGCAAAAGCAACCCGTTGGACGGAATTCGGAGGGGGTGAGGAGTCAGATGGATAGGACATTGTTTATACAATCAGGAGTAAAATCGTAAATAAAACCCAAGGAATTCAAGCATGAACCAACCACAACCGACAACAACCCCCAACCTTAATGAACCCAAATTTGGATTCAATCAATATTCTGAACGGTTAAACGGTCGAGCCGCCATGATTGGTTTTTTGATCACCTTGGCAATTGAGTATTTTAGTGGACAGGGTTTGTTATCCTGGCTAGGGTTGAGTTAATTTTAACTTAACTGCGAGAATCCCCACGCCTTTAGGCTGGGGAGTATGTCAAATCTATGGTAAATCAATAACAGTCAGGAAAAAGACGGATGACAACTGACTCAACTGGGGGTAAAATTCAGCAAAAGTCTGGAGATTGAGTTAAATTGGAATTAGATAAACTCTGAAGTAAAAAAGATTGGATCATCAAGCTGTCGGCTTTAGCTCCGATAAATTGTACTAAAGTTAACAATATTAAAATTTAGAGTAAAACTGTGATGAATGCTTTATGGCCGCGTGTTTTAAAGTCTGCGTATCGTCGAGAACCCATTGTTAGTTTTGTTGTAACGGTTGGAACAGTAGATGCTGTGATTGGTGGGGTGAGTTCCAGTTTATCGTTATTAAGTTTTGGACTTTCTACCGTTGGGGTCATACTGGTTTTGCGTTGGTGGATGTTACAACGCTCTAAAATTCAACAACCTGAAACGGCGCCGGAATATTCTCTCCCTCCGAGTTCTTCCCGACCTCCTCTACCTAAATTAACCACAGATAAACATCGTTCTCCCTATTCTGGGAATTGAAACTCAGGATCACGGAATATGGGTGCGGTGATTACAGATGGACGGTTAAAAATTGGTGATGTTGCCACCCGGAGTGGCTTATCGGTAAAGACGGTTCGCTATTATGAAGAAATTGGTTTATTAGCACCAACGGTTGAACGGTCAAACTCCGGGTATCGACTGTTTGATCAGTCAGTGATCAACCGTTTAGCTTTTGTCAAACGAGCTCAATCTTTGGGTTTGAGTTTAAGTGAAATTCGAGATATTTTAAATATTAGCGATCGGGGTGAACTTCCCTGTGAGGAGGTTAAACAACATTTAGCGATGAAAGTTGCAGAGATTGATCACCAAATTACAGCCTTAGAAATCTTAAAAAGCGAGTTACAACAGTTACTCAACCATTGGCAAGATCATCCATCAAAGCATCTACAGGATACCACAATTTGTCCGAATATTCAAGGGGAATGCCAATAAAAAAACAGGGAAGGCATCTGATTGATCCTTCCCGTCGCTTTGTTTTTGATTGAGTTTGTTTCTGAGGGTTTGCCGTTGTTTTTTCAGTTGTCGCGCCCTGGCAGCACCGCCTTTTCCTTTAATATTTCTCCCCTGCGATCGCGGAGACTCCCAGCGTTTTAGTTGTTGTCCCATTGTTTGCCCTTATTTACTTCGACTATATTACATTAATCATACACAAATTTTGGGGCTGATGTCAAGTGCAGAAGTTATGGGCATTAATTGATATTTGGATTTGATGCGATCAATTACATCACAACAAACCCCTGACACCTAACACCTGAAACCTGACACCTTTCTTGCTTCTTGTCTGCTTTAATTTTTCAAATCTTAATTTTTAATCTTCAATTCTTAACATTCCCTTCTTAATTCTTAATTATTTTTCTTCAATTCTTAATACTTTATTTAGGAATTTATACTCCTCAAACATGGTAAAAAAGAATCATTGTTCACTAAGTTTTAGCAAGAAAAGCAGAGATCAATGCTTGATGTGTATATCGTTTCAGCAGTTCGCACGCCCCTCGGTCGCTTTGGTGGTTCCTTAGCCAGTTTTTCTCCCGCCGATCTCGGAGCCCATGTTATGAAAGCCGCACTCGAACGGGGGGGAGTTCCCAGTGATGCCTTAGACCTCTACATTTTCGGAAACGTTCTCCGCGCCGGACACGGACAACTGATTCCTCGCCAAGCGGCCCTGAAAGCCGGAATTCCCGCCCATGTTGATGGCTACGCGGTGGATATGGTCTGTTCTTCCGGGATGATCAGCATGATGAATGCAGCCAACGCAATTCGCGCCGGGGAAGCCGATCTCGTCTTAGCTGGGGGCATAGAATCGATGTCTCAAACCGGGTTTTATCTCTCTCAACGGGCGAGATGGGGATATAAATTTCTCATGGGCGCACCCGAACAGTTAATCGATATTCTGGTGTATGACGGGTTAACTGACCCCACGACCGGAGAGGGAATGGGAGATGAAACTGAACGGGTCGCCGCCAAACATGGGTTCACAAGGCAAAATTTAGATGAAGTGGCGTTTTATTCCCACAAACGCGCCACAGAAGCCACTCAACGGGGAACCTTTAAAGCGGAAATTGCCCCGATGGAAATTGTTAGTAAAAAAGGCACACAAATTATTGATCAAGATGAGGGAATTCGCTCAGAAACTACATTAGAAAGTTTAGCTAAATTGCGTCCGGCTTTTAGTAAAGAGGGGATATTAACGGCCGGAAATAGTAGTCAACTTTCCGATGGGGCGGCATCTGTAATTTTAGCCAGTGCTGAAGCGGTGGAAAAATACGGTTTAACACCCTTAGCTAAATTAATTTCAGGAACTTGGGCTGGAGGTGAAACCTGGCGATTTACTGAGTTTCCAGTATTAGCAACTCAGAAACTTCTGACTAAATTGAATATGACGATTACTGATTTTGATTTAGTTGAAAATAATGAAGCTTTTGCCCTCAGTAGTTGCTTATTCAATCAAATGTTAGGCGTTCCTTTTGACAAAATGAATGTGAATGGGGGTGCGATCGCCCTTGGACACCCCATTGGCGCATCAGGAGCTCGAATTGTTGTCACCTTGCTGAATGCCTTAAAAGAGCAGGATAAAACCCTAGGATTAGCTGCCTTATGTCATGGAACTGGAGGCGGAACAGCTTTAGCTATTGAGCGAGTTTAACAGCATTAACCATTCAGACCAATAACTTGAATAGGAGTTGAAATTATGATTTCTTTAGGTTTAGAAGATAAAGTCATTTTTGTTACCGGAGGGGGTCGAGGAATTGGAGCAACCATCGTCTCTTTATTAACAGAATTAGGCGCAAAAGTTGCCTTTGTAGATATCAATATTCCCGATAATCATCCGGCTGCTTTTGCCGCTAAAGCCGATGTTACTAATTTAGAGGAAATGGAAGCGGTTGGCAAAGAAATTGCCGAAAAATTAGGGCCGGTTTATGGTGTAGTTGCAAACGCTGGAATTACCCGCGATAACTTTTTTGCTAAATTATCCCCGGCTGATTGGGATGCGGTGATTAATGTTAATTTAAAAGGGGTTGTGAATACGATTAAACCCTTTGTTGGTGGAATGTATGAACAAAAAGCCGGGTCAATTGTTGCCATTAGTTCGATTTCGGGCGATCGCGGCAATGCAGGTCAAACCAACTATGCTGCAACCAAAGCTGCTGTGATTGGTTTAGTCAAATCTTTAGCGAGAGAAGCGGCGCGTTATAATGTACGGGCAAATGCGATCGCTCCGGGATTTATTAATACAGAAATGACCAAGGTGATCGCCGATAATATCAAAGAAAAAATTATTGCAGAAATCCCCTTCCGTCGCTTTGGAGAACCCGAAGATATTGCTTGGGCTTGTGCTTTTCTACTCTCTCCCGTTGCTAGTAGTTATGTCACTGGAGAAGTTCTGCGAGTCAATGGCGCCCATCATACTTAAGTAGTATTACAGGAAGAGGCAATAGGCAATAGTTAAGAAGAAAAAATAGTTAATAGTTAATAAGTATCTCTTGCCTCTTTCCTCTTGCCTTCTGAAGTTCTAATTCAACTATTGAATTCATGGTGAAAAAGATGGATAAAGAAACAGCAACTTGGAATGATTTAACCGGAAATTGGGTGAATGCTTGGACAGATGCAGGAACTCAAATTTGGAAAACCTGGTTTAATCAAATGGGCGTAGCAACAGCTAACGGAAATGCTGAAACTCAACCCGATATGACCGCTTTAACAGAACGGTTTACGCAAAATCAACAATTATTAATGCGTTTTCTGAAACTGTCTTTTGAAGCTTGGCAAGATATTTTACCGAAAGTTCAAGCGGGGGATGATTGGCAAAAAACCTTAACCAATTATACCACACAAATTCGCAAACAATTAGATGATTTTTCCCAAGGAAATCAAAAAATTAATCAAGATACAACTCAACTTTGGCAATTATATTCTCAACAAATCCAAAAATTTAATCAAGTTTGGACGGCTTATATGGAGTCTTCCCTGGGCCCATTAAACCAAACTTGGACAGGAAATAGTCAGCCTTGGATCGAACTGAATAACCTCTATTGGGAGATGTTCTATCAACCCACCTTTGGGAATTTCTTGCAAAGTCCGACTCTAGGAGTAACACGAGAGTTTAATAATAAAATCCTGAAAGGATTTGATCAATGGACAAATCTTTATCGCGCCAGTAACAATTATCAAATTTTATTATCTGATATTCAAGTTAAATCCTTTGAAGCCTTAATTCAAAAATTAGTTGAGTTAGCCGAAAAAGGTGAACCTGTTACCGACTGGCGGAAATTTCAAGACCTCTGGAGTATCGTTTCTGATGATATTTTTGAGAAGACATTTATGTCAGAAGAAAATCTCAAAGTTCATGGGGATTTTCTCAATGCTTTAAATGCCTATCGCATTCAACAACAAGAATTAATGGAATCTTGGATGAAAGCGATGAATATGCCATCTCGTAGCGAAGTTGATGAAATTCACAAAACTATCTATGAACTGCGGAAAGAAGTTAAACGCTTGAAAAAAACTGTAGCAAAATATGAACAAGAGGTTGACGGTTGACAGTTGACGGTTGACTGTTAAAACTTCTGAAATTGTTTATTTTCTTAACAGGCAAAATGTCTGTTTTACACATCCTAATTAACAGGCAAGATGCCTGTTCCACAATTATGTTACCTTTTCTAACTCAATTAAGCTTAGAAGATACGACCCACGAATATGTGGAATTAACGCAAAAACTCGTAAAAGGCATGGAAAACTTAAGCCGTTTACGCGAAGAAGATATTGAAGTGGGATTTTCTACCAAGGAAGTAGTTTATAAGGAAGATAAAGTGATTTTATATCACTTTAAATCCCAAGTCGAAAAACCCTTTGCCATTCCGGTTTTAATTGTTTATGCTTTAGTTAACCGTCCGTTTATGGTTGACTTACAGGAAAATCGATCTTTGGTTGCCAATTTGTTAAAATTGGGGTTAGATGTTTATTTACTGGATTGGGGATATCCGACTCGCGCGGATCGTTGGTTAACCTTAGATGACTACTTAAATGGTTATCTCGATACCTGTGTAGATTTTATTGCCAAAACCCATCAATTAGACAAAATTAATCTGTTAGGAATTTGTCAAGGAGGAACTTTTAGTCTCTGTTATAGTTCTATGCACCCGGAGAAGGTGAAGAACTTAATTGTGATGGTGACTCCGGTTGATTTTAAGATGAAAAATACCCTGCTAAATATGCGGGGAGGTTGTACTCTAGGCTCCGATGCTTTGGATGTGGATTTAATGATTGATGCGATGGGGAATGTTCCAGGGGATTTCCTCAATCTTGAATTCTTGATGCTCAAACCCTTACAATTGGGATATCAAAAATATTTGGATTTACCGGATATTATGAGCAGTGAAGAAAAATTGCTCAATTTTATGCGGATGGAAAAATGGATTTTTGATAGTCCAGACCAAGCTGGGGAAACCTATCGACAGTTTCTTAAAGATTTCTACCAAGGCAATAAATTAATTAAAGGTGAAGTCGTAATTGGTGAACAACAGGTCAATTTAAAAGAGGTAAAAATGCCTGTTTTAAACCTGTATGCTGAGAAAGATCATTTAGTTGATCCTTCATCTTCTTTAGCCTTAAAACAGTATGTCGGAAGTAAAGATTATACCGTACAAGGCTTTCCCGTTGGGCATATTGGAATGTATGTCAGTGGCAAAGTTCAACGGGATTTACCCCCGACCATTGCGAATTGGTTAAAAGCCAGAAGCTAAGAAAATTGGGGAAAGGGTGCAAAATCTCGTACCCTCTCCCCAATCAATTCTGAAAACCCAAATGTAAGCATTAATACATTAATATTCTTTCTCTAATTTTGCTCAAGACTTGATTGAATAGGCACAGAAGCAATCATTAAAAATTCTTATCTTAAAAGTTCATCAGTAACCTTTTTTTTACAGGCGCGAGGTTAGACTAAATTCATGGTAAAAGTAGCAACTTTAAATGACCAGATGCTAATCAAAACACAATTGAGAAGCGACGATTTTATTGTTGTGAATTTTACACTGCTCGGTTTAAATGTGACCTCAAAAGAATGCTTGTATGCGAACCCTTTCTGCTCAATCTTTATCCCATTTTCCTGGGCATCATGATCATCATCTTCCGATGAGAATTGTTGCCCTCGGAGATAGTCTAATTTATGGATTTGGTGATCCTGTTGGTGGTGGCTGGGTAGAACGTTTACGTCGTCAGTGGATGTCTCCAGGTTATACAGGTCATGCCCTTTATAATCTAGGAGTGCGAGGAAATGGTGTGGCTCAGGTTTCCCAACGAGTGGAAAAAGAATGGCTGCGCCGAGGAGAATTACGAAATCGTCAGCCGGAATTAATGATTCTTTCCGTTGGAGTTAATGATTCTCCCCGGTTAGGACGAGCAAATGGACGGGGTTTTACAGAATTTGAACAATTCCACACCCAACTCAATCATTTGTTAGATTTGGCGGGAAGCTTGTGTCCGGTTTTATTTATAGGAATGGTACCTGTAGATGAAAGTAAGATGCCATTTCTCGACTGTTTTTATTATAATCACGCTGATCAATATCGTTACAAACAAGCCACAAAGTTAGCTTGTGAACAACGTCAGATTCCCTATCTGGATATTTTTGATCTGTGGTTAAGACGAGGGGAACATTGGAGACAGTTACACTTAAGCACCGATGGTCTTCATCCCAACGTCAGAGGCTATCAAGCCTTATTACACGATATTCTGAACTGGGAACCCATGTATCATCTTCATCACGCCTCTATGCCTGTTTTGGAAACCAGTGCTTGATACGGATTAAAAAAACTAATCAGGAAATGGTTAACCCTGGAAAAATTTAAGGTTCAGACCCCAAAAAAATAGATAAAATATAAGAGTAAGTGCGAAACGTTCCTGTCAAAGTCTAGGGATAAAAAACGCCACAGGCAAGATGCCTGTTCCACGCATCAGGAGTTGAAATCATGACTAACAAATTAGAATTTCAAGTATTTTTGGAATCTGCCCTGCTTTTCTTTGCTTTCCTATTGTTTTCCTTGCTTCTGTAGATGCAAGGGTAGATGTTACAGATGACAAAGGTGGCGATCGCTATTGCCAACTTTAGGATTTGTTCGTAGATAATTGTGAACCCAATCACAAGCACGATCAATCAGGTTATCCAAATCGAGATTCCACATAATTAAGGTTTTATCCCGACTTGCGGAAACCAAAACCTGACCATCGGGACTGAAACTAATCCCCATGATGCTATCTTGATGTCCGACTAAGGTTTTTAGTAATGTGCCATCGTGACAACTCCAGAGTTTAACCGTGCTATCGTAACTGGCCGAAGCAATTAACTGACTGTCAGGACTAAACGCCACACTGGTAACACTATCACTCGATCCCTTTAACAGTGTTTTGAGATAATTCCCCTCGCTATCCCACAATTTAACCGTGTTATCATATCCGGCGGAAGCGATCACTTGACCATCCGGGCTAAAACGGACACTGAGAACATAACCCTGATCAGCCGGAATGGTTTTTAATAATTTTCCCTGATGATCCCAGAGTTTAATCATCCCGTCATCACTAGAGGTGACAATAACTTGACCATTCGGACTAAACACAACACTATTAACCCAAGAATGATGTCCGATTAAAGTGTGTAATAATTCACCCTTTCGGCTCCACAATTTAACGGTTTTATCCTTACTGGCCGTCGCAATTTGTTCTCCATCAGGACTAAAATTAATACTCATAATGCTATTATCATGAGCCATCCAACTCTTAAACAGTTGAATAGACTCAACGGAAACCCGTTTTTTCTGAAGGGGTAAGGGTGCTTTTCCATTAGAAACAGACCCAGGGAAACCCCGATAGAGCCATTTAAACAAAGCACCCTGACGTTGTTGTTGATTTTCTGAGTCAGCCCTGAGTTTCCACAATTTCACCGTGCGGTCATAGCCCGCCGTCGCTAAAAGTTCCCCATCAGGACTAAAACTCACCGTCGTCACCCGATCTTGATGCCCCGTTAACGTCGTCAGTAAGGCTCCTGTACGGCTCCACAATTTCACCGTCTTATCCTGACTCGCGGAGGCAAACATCTCCCCATTGGGGCTAAAACTCACCCCTAAAACGCGATGTTGATGGCTGGTTAGGGTTTTTAGAGGAATTCGATCTAAACTCCACAGTTTCACCGCTTTGTCATAGCTGGAAGAAGCTAAAATCTTGCCATCGGGGGAAAATTGAACATTCGTGACTTTATCCCCATGTCCTTGCCATTGTTTTAATAATGTTCCTTCCACCGTCCATAAATAAATATTCTTATCGTCAGTAGAAGTGGCTAATAATTGGCTATCGGGAGAAAAACTGACCCCATACACTCTAGAGCTATCTCCCTTTAAGGTTTTTAAGAGTTGACCTCGACGAGTCCACAGTTTCAGCGTTTGATCTGCTCCTACCGTTGCAATCAGTTTACCATTCGGAGAAAAACTCACCTTATAGACGGTTTGATCGGGGTCACGGGTATGATCTAAGCTGTGGAGCACTGTTCCATCTAATTGAATTAATTTTACTGTCCCATCCGCAATTGCGATCGCCAAAACTTGACCATCGGGACTAAAAGCCACGGACGTTAAAGCCTTCCTAGTCAGATAGAGAGTTCGTAATAATTTACCCCCTCGACTCCATAATTTTAGTCGATGATCTTCAGACACCGAAGCGATCAAACGGCCATCCGGTGAAAAGGTGACAGAGGAAACGGTTTTCCGATGGCCTGAAAGCGTGAGAGGCGTTATGGACACCGAGTTTGCAGATAAGGCTTCTACAGGCCAGAGTTTAATCGTCCCATCTTGGGATGCGGAGGCCAATAATTGACTATCGGGACTGAAACTAATGTCGGTAACATTTCCGGTATGACCCACTAACGTCCGCAGCAGTTGACCATCGGGTGTCCACAATTTCACGGTTTTATCGACACTTCCAGAAGCGATGTAATTTCCATCGGGACTAAAAGAGACATCCCAGACCACATCCTGATGTCCTTCTAAACGGTTTTGTTCTCCAATTCCATATACCGACTGTTGCAATGTGGCTGCGATCCGCGTTTCCATGGTTTTCAATTCGGGACTCAGGGAAGTTGTCGCTTTTAAGTGTTGAAATTGTCGAGCCGCCCTTAAACTTTCCATTAAAGCATCGAATTTATATTGTGAGAAAAATAAGGCATCAGAAGAAGCAGTTAAAGTGGCTAAATCAGCCAGTTGCTTTTGTTGATCCGCCCGCCATTTTTGATCCGTGGCTACTTTTGTTGTAAAACCTAATAATAGAGCAACAACTATCGATACTCCTAACCATTGTTGTAAGCGTCGATTTCGTTGTAACAGTTGCTCTCGACTCATTTTTTCTAAGGCTTCTTCTGCTTTCCATTTTTCGGTTTGAGCTTGATGTAACCGTTGCTGAATCTCTTGCTGATGCTGTTTTTCTTGTATTGCATATCGTTGGCGAATGGGTAATACTAAATAATCATGTAACAGTTGATATCGATCTTCAGGTTCCTCCCGTCTCCTTAATAGCAAACCTGATTCTAAGATCACATCAATAAACGCTTCCGGCTCCTCCCTCTCTAGGATATTTACTGTTGACTGTGTAGAGACGTTGTATGCAACGTCTCTACTGACTGTTGACTGTTGACTGTTGACAATTCCCTGATTACTATTTATTCCCTGTTCCCTGTTCCCTGTTCCCTGTTCCCTTCTAATTACTATAATTAATTCGGCTTTTGTTTTAATCGGACGAGTAAATTTTTCATCCGTTAGGGCAAATAAAACTTCCCAAGCACTGTCTTCATTTTCTGGCCCACAGTCTTGAATTACCTGCTCAATGGAATGTTTAATTAATTCAGCTTTGGGGTTAATTCCTAATTGTTGATAAGTCGCTAAGGTGGTAATTCCATATTCTCCTTCTTCCTGAAGTTGAGCACCTACGACTTGTAATTCTATCGGTCGCACTTCCTGATGTTCATCGGCTAAATCTGTCACTAAGGTATTAATTAAAGCGGGTTCTAATTTTAATTTAGCCCGTTGCGTTAAGCGTTCAATTACCGTTTTTGCTTCTTTTAAGGAAAAATCTCGCAAATGATAGCGGATTTTTTTATCCAAAATGTTATTATTAATAGCTTCTAAATTCAATAAACGATCCCATTCTAAGAGATGATGTAAATAATCTTCCCTCATAGAAAAAATTATTTTTACAAAGGGTAAATTTAAACAAATTTTCAAGAAATCATAGAATATTCTTCTTTGTTCTTGAGTTTGAGAGACAAAGAAAAATTCTTCAAATTGATCAAAAATCAAAACAGTTAGTAAATTTCGTTCTGCATTTTGATCAAGTTGTTTTAACATAAAGGAAGAAAAATTGAGAATAAAATTATCTGTTTCTCTGGGAGAACTACAGGGTTGAATTTCGGTGAGGGATGACGGTTGACGGTTGACTGTTCTTACGATTTCCTGTTTTAAATTCCGTTCTAATTCCCTAGCCCAGTCCGTATAACTTTGAATTACAACGGGTAAACAATCTCTGGCACTAATCGCCGTATTCTTCAACGCCGGAACTAAACCCGCATTCACTAACGAACTTTTGCCTACGCCAGAACGCCCATGAATAATAATCAATTTGTGATCATTGCGACTTAATCGATGCAGCAAATTCTGAATATCCTGTTTCCGACAAGATGCCATCATTTCTTCCGCAATGGTGACGATATTTTGGCTTGGGTTACGGTCGGGATTAATTGCTTGTTTAGGAGGTTGGAGTTGCGCCGCTCCAATAAATGCTCGAAACCCATATTGATGTTCGATCTCTCGTTGTTTTTTCTTGGTTCTAAAGGCTTGACGATATTGACCTTGTTGATAGTAAATTTGGCGTAATTCTGCCAAAATATCCAAATACAAATGCGGATTATATTCAGGTTCTATTTGAGAAAGAGCCAATTCTAATTGCTGTTTCGCCTGTTGCCATTCTCCCTGATGTTGATAACAGCGTGCTAATAATAATAAACATTGTCCTCGACTGGTTGTTCGTTTTAAATCGGGTAAAATTGTTAAAGCCAATTGTGCTAAAGCCAGAGCGCGATTCCATTCTGACCTTCGTAACGCGACCTCCGCCAGAAACCCATAGTCTTGAGCCAATTGGCTAGGGGTTCCATAAATCAGGTGCATTTTTAACCCAGAGAGGGCTAATTTTTGTAAGAGTTCCCATAATTGTAAGCGTTGGAAAACTTCACCCAAATGGGAGAGAACTCCGGCTACTAAATCAGGTCGTCCAGCTTGTTGAAAAATTTGCTGACTCTGCTCAAAATAGGTTCTGGCTTCTTCTAATAAAGTATTTGCGATCGCCGGATTTCGAGTAGCTTGAATACAATAGGTTAAAGCAATATGAAACAGAACAATTCCTTGACGGTTGATGCTGAAGCACCCCGCTTGTTTCTGAAGACCGACTTGTTGCAGAAAAGCTAAACTTTGTTGATAATGTTGGCGAGCACTTTCGCTTTGGTCATTCCCATCACAATCTTGACCGAAAATAAACTGACGACAAGCTTCTAAATCTGAGTCTAACTCATAACCTCGATTGAGTAAATCTTGCCAATGCAGTTCCAGTTCTCGCCTGCGACTAGAACCCATAGCAAAATCACTCTTGAAACTAGGAGAGACTGAAGATTTAAACCCCTGTTGAGTTTCGGGTTCCCCATCTTTAATTTTTAGTTCTGCAAGGGTAAATAGGGTATTAGCTTGTAATTTTAAATAATCTAATAATTCACCCGTTGCTAATTCAAATTTAATGGTAGCCGCAGCCCAACTTTTAAAGTCGGGTGCTAAACGAATTAATTGTGTGGCTATATGATCAGTAATCCATAAAATTATCGGAAAATCAAATTGTTGGCGAAATTCATCCCGAACTTGATTGGTAGAACTGAGAAGTGTATCGAGATTTTCAACGGTTTCTAAACCTAAAATCATCACTGCTGAGGGAGAAGTTGTTTTAACGTATTCTGATAATATTGTATACAGCGTTGGGGTATGGGGAGATAGAATTAGAGGGTCAATGGGAATGTCAGAATCAACTTGTACAGCGTGAACAACTTGTTGTCTGAGTTGACTGGAATTGCATCGAACTAATACCAAGGAAAATTGTCCTTGAGACAAGGAAACGGAACGAACTAATCGCTTTAAACCTCTTTGATTTACGGAGGCTACGGTTTGGGGATCAAATAGTCTATCCATTATGTAGATTGCACACTGAAGGTAAATATACTATATCAACACTCAATCCTCAATTCTGTCGGGAGTTGTACTCCTTCTCACTTTGTAGGGGCGGGTTTAGGGAGATAATTACTAATCATTAAAGCTGGTCTCGGAACCCGCCCCTACGGTTTAATTGTTGATTTTTTTCAACAACAAAATGTAGGGGCGGGTTCTGTAATTATCTTCAATTCTGAGCAATAATCTAACTAAACCCGCCCATCTTAAATGCGATCGCCTAAGAATAGAGAGGGCGGGTTCAGGGAGATAATTACTGATAATTAAAGATTGTCTCGGAACCCGCCCCTACGGTTTAATTGTTGATTTTTTTCAACAACAAAATGTAGGGGCGGGTTCTGTAATTATCTTCAATTCTGAGCAATAATCTGACTAAACCCGCCCCTCTAAAATGCGATCGCCTCAGAATAGAGGGCGGGTTTAGGGAGATAATTACTAATCATTAAAGCGGGTCTCGGAACCCGCCCCTACGGTTTAATTGTTAATTATTGCTTTCTGTTAAAGCGGGATTAATTCCAAACCAACGACCATCTTGATCCCGATATTCAAAAACAAACATACTTCGCAGTAAAGTTTGACATTCATCTTCTCCGGTCACTTTTTGAGTTTTTACCACCCTTAACAATAATTCCCATTCTTCAGGGTTAATTGCTCCTAAAAGATCATCTCGATATTCTTGAATCACCTGCTCTAAACAGGAACGGGTGAAAGGGGGATCTTCTTGTTGTAAACAACTGTACATCAACATCAATAAACGTCGAATATGACCCCCACTAATTGAACACAAACGCTCCAAAGTTTTAGGACTATCAAATAAAACAGAAATTCGAGATAAACGATCTTCCGGTGGAAGATCAGGAAATGCTCGCGCTAAAACCATTTGTTGTAATTTAATCATTCCACCGGGGTGATTTGTACCATCCCGCAGACGGACAGGAACCATCGGTAATACTTTAGGTTTGACCCCAAACCGACTAGAGAGTCGATCATAGTCATTAGAAAACATTAAAGTCAAAGGAATGGTAAAAACAACATGACAATTCAAGCGTTTGAGTTGTTCACCCCGATCAACAAACAGATATTCCGGTTGAGTTCTTCCCCAAGGTTTAGGAGAGTTATCAATCCGATCTAAATTATCAACGATGACGACAATTCCTTTTTTTCCTTTCGCCTGTAAAGCTATATTAGCTTTTTCTAAAAGTTCATCATTAATCGCATCTAGGATACTACTGGTACGGGGTTCTAAATATTGCCGTAACTGTGAGCGTAATTTAGGGGAATCTTTCGTTTTTGCTGTAATTTTAGCAATTCCAACGGATAATTCAGCCTCCGCAGAAAGTTGAATCGGTGTTTGCATTAACTCCGAAATTTCTGTAAATAAATTGGCAAAATATCCAGGTTTGAGACGAATTTGTTCCCCTTCCAAACTATCACTCACCTGACGAGCAATCATTAATAAAACATCGCTGATATCCACATCCGCCATATCGAGATTTTGAGAGGATTCAAAATAAACGACATGATATCCCTGGCGCTCTAACAAATCCTTAAGACGAAACAATTCTGTAGATTTCCCACATCCAATATGACCACTAAATAATTGACAGGTGGGTTCATCATGGGAGAGTAGGGTAATCGTTCGGCTCAGTTCTCGAATAATATCGCTACCCCGAATGGATGAAAAATCGATATAATATTTTCGATCTTCGGGGTTCGCCATGTCGATGGTCTTACTGGGATTACAGGCTTTATAAAATCTGCTTAAATCAAGCTCGATCACAATTAGACTCTTGACCTCTATATCAATTTAACGGATAACTTCTATATTAGTTTAGCGATATCATCGGTGTTTCAGGATGAGGGGGATCAGGGATAGGGGGGGAGAGGGAACACATAGATATAAAAAAGTTTATCTGAATTTTCTGTGTAGAAATACGCAAATGTTTACGATTAAAAATACAATATCATTGAATTGATACGGAAATTTGTCCCCAAGATCAACCCGCCTTAACTCTCAACTGATTACAGGCAAAGCAACAGTGGATATGTTAGATTGTCTGCGAAACCATCAATGACCTAGAATCAAAAACTCAACTTCTGGCCTATGGGCAATCAGCAATGACCAATCTGGGATCTGTTTCAACGAATGAGTTAGGACGTCGCCGCCAGCAGTTACGACGTCAACGGCGCTTAAAATTAGTACAAGTGTTATACCAAGCGATGGTTGTCAGTAGCTTGGCGGGGGGTTTATTTTGGCTGATTAATCAACCGATCTGGTTGATTCGCCAACCGGAACAATTGAAAGTTGAAGGTAATCAACTGTTATCGGATCAAGCTGTTCGTTCTTTATTACCCCTGTCCTATCCTCAATCTCTGTGGAAAATTCAACCCCAGGTCTTAGAAAAAACTTTAGAATCACGAGGTCAAATTGCTTCTGCTCATGTCACTCGCCAGTTATTTCCACCTAGTTTAACAATTAATATTCAAGAGCGACAACCGATTGCTGTGGCTTATCCCCCCTCAAAAACTTCCCAGACTGGGGGAAATGACCAAATTGGCTGGTTAGATGCCACAGGGGATTGGATGCCTTTAGAGAACTATACCGAATTAGAAAAAACGAAACAATTACCTACCCTGAAAGTGATTGGAAATGTGAGTCAATATCATGCTTACTGGCCCCAAGTTTATCAAGCCATTAGTCGCAGTCCGATAAAAATCTTGGTAATCAATTGGGAAGATCCGAGTAATCTGATTCTTCAGACTGAAATGGGTACTGTTCATCTTGGCCCCTATAGTTCTAAATTCCCGGAACAGTTAAGGGTAATTGATCGGATGAGAAATGTCCCTCAACAATTAGATATCAGCCAGATCATGTATTTTGATCTGAAAAATCCCAGCCAACCTCTGGTACAGATGCGACCGGAAACTACCGCCAAACGTACCTCCTCCGAGGAAGAGTCTACGTCTAACTAACAGACGGCTTCCGGTGTAATCAATAACTGTCCCAAAAGACTTGGTTTCTCGACCAACTTACCCTATAGTATTTGTGTTTCTTTGGTTTAAAGTAATAGAACCGTTATTCATCTACTCCCCCTATTAAAATGACAGTTAAGAATAATCTGGGGTCTACCCAAGGCAATTCTGATGCTGAAGGAAAAGCGAATCCCTGGTTGACAGCCGATTCAGCTAATCCATTCCGTAGAAATGAACAAATAATAGTTAACCCTAATAACGATTCTAAAGATATGCCCCGTGAAGACTCTTGGAGTGGCGATATTATTCCGAGCAATGCTGCAAGGATCAAGGTGATTGGTGTTGGTGGCAGTGGCGGTAACGCAGTTAACCGAATGATTGAGAGCCAGGTAACAGGTGTTGAGTTTTGGTCAGTGAATACCGATGCTCAAGCTTTAATCGTATCGAAAGCCCAAAAACGTCTACAAGTTGGTCAGAAATTAACCAGAGGGTTAGGGGCAGGTGGAAACCCCGCCATTGGTCAAAAAGCGGCGGAAGAGTCACGCGATGAAATTTGCCAAGCTTTAGAAGGGGCTGATTTGGTCTTTATTACCGCCGGGTTAGGGGGCGGAACTGGAACCGGAGGCGCTCCGGTGGTTGCGGAAATCGCAAAAGAGCTCGGGGCTTTAACCGTTGGGGTGGTGACTCGTCCGTTTATGTTTGAAGGCAAACGGCGCAATTCTCAAGCAGATGAAGGAATCGCGGCATTACAATCCTGTGTTGATACGTTAATTGTGATTCCGAATAATAAGTTATTAGAAGTGATTAACGAACAAATGCCCGTACAGGAAGCCTTTCGTTATGCGGATGATGTGTTACGCCAAGGGGTACAGGGAATCTCGGATATTATTACGATTCCGGGATTAGTTAACGTGGATTTTGCCGATGTTCGGGCGGTAATGGCCGATGCCGGGTCGGCATTATTGGGGATTGGCATTGGTTCGGGGAAATCCCGCGCCCGAGAAGCCGCCGTTGCTGCCATCGCCTCTCCCTTATTAGAATCCTCCATTGATGGAGCCAAAGGGGTGGTGTTTAATATTACTGGCGGTACGGATTTAACTTTACATGAGGTGAATGCAGCAGCCGAAACCATCTATGAAGTCGTTGATCCCAACGCCAATATTATCTTTGGGGCTGTGATTGATGAACGGATGCAGGGAGAAGTAAAAATTACAGTAATTGCCACTGGCTTCTCTGGAGACAATAAACAGGGTATTCCCGTCAACCGCTCCGTGAATGTACCTATGGGCAATATTCCGGTAATTTCGGCTCCAACCAACCCCAACCAACCCCCAACCCCAACTAACCCCCCCCAACCCGGATTGGATATTCCTGACTTCCTCCGTCGGCGACGTCCTCCGAATCGTTAGAAAAGATCAGCAGAAGGGGGGAAGATAGCGGACTTCACCCCATCCATCCATCTCGAATGGAAGCGTCTTTGCGCGAGTAATTATCCGCATAAGAACGGTGACGCTGCGCGACTTTCTGATCCAGCTTAGATAGGGGCATCTCATCGGGCTCATAGGAATGCCGGGGTACAGTTTGTTGTGGAGCTTCTTGTTTTTGGAGTTCCTGATTCACTTGGGCGGCTTCTTCTGGAGATAAGGGCGTTGAGTGTCGGAGTAAGTCCCGTTGCACAGCGGCTATCGCTTGTCGGACTGCGGTTTTGATCGGAGTATAAAATTCATCACGTCCCCGTTTGAGTTGTTGTATCCAACCTTCTTTACTGGAAGCGTAAAGGGGGGGTAAACGGTTGAGGGCATAAGTTTCAACTTCAACCCGCTTAATGTATTGGGAGAGTCGGGGGGAGAGGGAAGCGAGTTGACGCTTGACTTCCTCAGTTACTAAGTCTTCCATCACATTATGATATCTGCGATTAGAACCGATAACCATAGTATTTACCGAGCCAAATTCGGTATTCAGTGTTGTCACGGGGATTCTCCTCTAGTTTCTAGTTTAACAATTTTGGACATCTGTGAGATCCCCCTAGGAAATCTAGGGGCCTGAATGGTTACTTCACAGGGGGAAGGAAGAGAAAGGCACTAGGGAGACTGTTATCGTCACCCGTGATTACTTAATAGCCATCGCGTCTGACTGCGACGAACATAGCTAAGGCAACAAATCAATGGGTTTGGGTGTCGGTGAGGGTAATTAAATCTTCAATCTGTTGGAGATTGGCATCACCTGCTAAGTAACCAATTCCTCGATGCAGGTGGAGGCGAAACTGGGTGGCGAGGGTTTCTTGATCGGTTGCTAAATGGTCATTATGGCAACGTTGCTTTAGGGCTAGGAGTAACAAATCACACATCTCCCCGCCAAAGACTTGCCACGTCATTTCAACGTTACTATCTGAGGGGATGGGAACGGGGGAAGGGATTGTTAGCTCCGCTAGAGAACGACACAAAGCCCAACGGCACAGGATATTCCAATTCTCTATTTTGGTAACTCGTTTGAGTTTTGTCAGTTGTTCCTTAGCTGTTAAGGACAGGCGAATTCGCTCTAAGGGGGGTTCCATCGTGATTTAATCGAGGATTCAGGAAATCTGTGGATTTCCTGTCTATATATAAAATTTTATACATAAATACGGAGGATTTGTTACCTAGGAGGGTTTTTTTTTACAAAATCTTCATTTAACCAGAACTTTTATGAAATTTTGGTAAAGAAACATTGCAGATTCAACCCGATCTACAGATTGATATTCTCCGTACTTGTTCAGATGTCCGCATCCGGAATCAGAATCAAACGATAGAAGAAAGGACTCAGATAGGTGGTACTGAGGCGGGGTAGAAATTATGGAACTGAATCCGGTAACAGGTTTTGGTGTGACAGCACCGACAACAACAGAGGTGTCTCCTGAAAGTTTACGCTCTCTTGTGCGTCAAATTGAAGCAGAATTATATTGTAGTGAAGTTTATAATATTGCCCTAAAAAGCTTACAAAAAATGTTAGGACAAGCGGCAAGTAAAGCCGAAATTGTGATTAAAGCGGTGGGACGAGAAGCCATTCAACAAGCTTTAAAACAAATTGCTAGGCAACAAACCGCAATTATTTGTACAACAGAATCTTCATCCCCTCATGATTCTATTTCTGTAACGGCTATTCCCTCAGACTCTTTCCCGACTCCAGCCATCAAAGATATTCCTCAAAAAACGGAATCTTCCTCTCCAGAAGTTCAAATATCTGTTGTTTCTCCCCTAGGGTTTATTGCGGGAGATCAAACCCCAACGACAACTTCTGAATCTCAACCTATTTCTGCTTCAAAGCCTCACGAACAAGTCTCGACTGCATCGAATCATACCCCCCTAGCGAAACCGAAACATCAACGTTTGAATCAAGCTGAAATTAATCAGCAAATTCATCAAAAGCAAAAAATTTATTTACGAGAAATTGGGGAAGAATTGCGAAAAGCCAGAGAATCTTATCATCTGAGTTTACAACAACTCCACTATTTTACTTTAGTTCCGCTTCATCATTTAGAAGCTTTGGAACAGGGAGAAATTGAGCGTTTACCGGAAGATATTTATATTCGAGGGTTTATTTGTCGAGCGGCGAATGCTTTAGGATTAGAAGGAGGACAAATGGCCGCATCTTTTCCTTGTTTGGAATTTAACGGACAGGTTGGACAATATGGTTCTAAAGTGGATATAGATTCAGAATTTTATCTGAATTCAGTGCATTTATATTTGGGTTATGTGGCTATTTTGGCAAGCTCTATGGGGGGTATTGCGTGGTTGTCTCAACAAAGTGTTCCTGATGTGACGATTCCTCCCGATGTTCAGAATTTATTAGATCATAAAACACCCCAATCCCATCGTCAAGAAGCACCCACACCGATACCAGGGAGACAATCAGAAGCGAATAAAATTCAGATTAGCTTAGATTTTTCTCCTCCTGAAATGATGAATGGTGCGATGGCTTAGTTCTTCCTAATTTTACCCTAGATTTTTTCAAAAATCACGGATAAATTATTAGCGGGCATGGGGATAACCTTTCCTAACCGAAAATTTTCTAATTCCGCAATAGCAATAACGTCTTCTAAATTTCTGACTCCCCATTCCGGGTTAGATAAACGTAAAGAACTATCAAAGGCTTCATTGCTGGGGGCCGTGGGTTTTCCCTGTTGTTTATAAGGGCCATATAAATATAAAATTCCTGCCGATGGCAAAATCCGATTTGCACCTGCCATTAATCCCAAGCAAGCTGACCAAGGGGAAATATGAATCATATTAATATTAATGATAGCAGTAATCGGAAATTCTTGCAAAGAAAAGGGCAATTTTAAATCAGGATTTTCGACTAACCAAGTTGATTTCTGAACATCTAATTCTAAAGGATAAAATAAATTATCTGAGGGTAAATGGGTTTGCCAAGCTAGAATACTGTCTCGTAAAATAGGGTTAATTTCTGAGGTTAGCCATTTTCTAGGTTTCAACTCAGGGGCAAAAAATACAGCGTGTTGTCCGGTTCCACTGGCTATTTCTAATACTGTTCCTGTGGCTGGAAGTACCTGTTTTAAAACAGCTAAAATCGGTTGTTGATTTCGTTCTGTTGCCGGAGCATATTGCCGAAGATCGTTGGAAATATTCATAATTATTCTGATGAGAATGATCAAAGTTGATCATTGAGTTTTTAACATTGATGATCGAGAATTAAATTCCAGATCAATCTATTTACCCTTCTTAGTTTACCATTACCGATCAAATTTAACATCCATATTCAGTAACCGATTTTAAACCGGGTGAAGATCTGATCTAGCCTTCATGAATTCATCCAGTTTCTCAATCAGAATATCAATAAACATCAAGCCTGGTTTACAAAACTTCATGAAGAAAAGCTAATTTTTTCTCATCCCTGATTCAAGAATAGGTACATCTTCCGATATAATTCCCATCATGTTCAGGGGAATAAAAATGGACGACAGAGACAAAATATTAACTCAACTCGCCGAGGAACGATGGCGAGTATCTTTGGCTTTAACATTAGCCATGATGTTTATTTACTTCGGATTTATCTTATTAGTGGCCTTCAATAAGTCCTTAATGGGGTCTTTAATTATGCCCGGTTTAAGTTGGGGCATTTTGTTAGGAGCCTTAGTCATTATTTCAGCCTGGGTATTAATTTACTTCTATGTTAGCTGGACTAATAACTATTACGATCGCAAAATTGAAGACCTGATTAAGGATTAAGCCATGTCAACTACTCTCGGACAATTTAACCCCGTCGCTATTACATTTTTCCTGCTGTTTGTTGTGGCTTCTTTAGGGATTACTTATTGGGCTTCCTCCCACACAAAAAGCGCTGCACAATTTTACACCGCCGGAGGACAAATTAGTGGATTTCAAAATGGTTTAGCCCTCGCTGGCGATTTTATGAGCGCCGCGAGTTTTTTAGGAATAGCAGGTTTAGTCGCCCTGAATGGTTTTGATGGATTAATTTACTCCATTGGCTTTTTAGTTGGGTGGCCAATTGTGATGTTTTTAATTGCTGAACCCCTGCGAAATTTAGGCACCTATACCTTTTCTGATGTAGTTGCCTATCGGATGCGTCAAACCCCGGTCAGAATTGCCTCAGCTATTGGCACTTTATCAGTAGTTAGTTTCTACTTAATTGCCCAAATGGTCGGGGCAGGTAATTTAATTAAATTACTGTTTGGGATGGAATATGAATTAGCCGTGATGATTGTCGGCGGTGTCATGTTAGCCTACGTCATTTTTGGCGGCATGATGGCAACCACCTGGGTACAAATTATCAAGGCTTTTTTGTTATTGGGGGGTGCAATATTATTAACCATTTTGGTCTTATCAAAATTTGGTTTTAATCCCTTCAATTTATTTGCCGCCGCTGCCCAAAAATATGGGCCGGAAGTGTTAGCTCCAGGGAAACAAGTTGCTAATCCTTTAGATGCCATTTCTTTAGGGATGTCTTTAATGTTTGGGACGGCTGGACTCCCGCATATTTTAATGCGTTTCTATACCGTACCCGATGCCAGAGCCGCGCGGAAATCCGTGATGTATGCCAGTTGGTTTATTGGCTTCTTTTATCTGCTAACATTTATCCTCGGTTTTGGAGCGATGACCTTATTAGGTCGGGAACAAATTCAAGCCATTGATAAAGGGGGAAATATGGCAGCCCCAATGTTAGCAGAAGTCTTGGGAGGAAACGTTTTATTAGGGTTTATTGCGGCGGTTTCTTTTGCCACCATTTTAGCAGTTGTGGCGGGATTAACCCTTTCCGGTGCGGCAGCTTTATCCCATGATTTATGGGTGAATGTGGTGCGCGGAGGTTCTGCGGATGAAACCGAACAATTAAAAGTTGCTAGGGGCGCCACGATGTTTTTAGGGGCTTTAGCAATTATTTTGGGAATCGTTTTTAAAGGACAAAATGTTGCCTATATGGTGGGTTTAGCCTTTGCGATCGCAGCTAGTGGTAATTTCCCGGCTTTATTGATGTCAATTTTATGGCGACGATTTACCACAAATGGTGCGGTTGCGAGTATGATTACCGGAACACTGACTTCTTTGTTTTTAATTTATTTGTCTCCAACCATTCAAATCGATTTACTCAAACATACAGAAGCCATTTTTCCGCTTAAAAACCCCGGTTTAATCACCATTCCGTTATCATTTGCCGTAGGAATTATTGTTTCTTTGCTAAAAAGCGATCGCCAAGCTTTTACCAAATTTGCAGAAGTTGAGCAATTGATTCATATTAGCGATTTACAATTTCCCTCTACCTTACCAGCCCAGGATATTGATGTAGAATTGTAAAAAACAACGATTGAGAAAAAGTTAGCGATCGCATTTTTTAGAAATCAATAAAAGCGTGATCGCTTTCTAATTATAGATCTTCTTCTTAGTGTCTTAGTGCCTTTGTGGTTCCACCTAAAAAAACCGGAAAACGAATTACCATTGAGGATTAGACTCGACAAACGCTGTCACAATATCGGCCGGAACAGGTTTAAGAAAGAAATACCCTTGAGCATATTCACAGCCTAGAGAACGCAATTGTGCCAGTTGATAAGCCGTTTCTACTCCTTCAGCAACAACATCTTTATTTAACGCATGAGCTAACCGAATAATCGTGCGGACAATGGCTAAATTTTCTCCCGCTTCATCTGCTTCTATTTGTCCCACAAAAGACCGATCAATTTTAAGCGTATCAATGGGAAATCGGGGTAAATAACTCAAAGAAGAAAACCCCGTCCCAAAATCATCAATACTCAACTTTAACCCTAGAGATTTTAACCGTTTCAACAGATGAATTGTGGCTTCCACATCATCCATTAACACACTTTCTGTAATTTCCAATCTTAACCCATTGGGATTAATTTTAGACGTTAAAATAATCTCTTGAATTTGTTCGATTAAATCCGGTTGAAAAAACTGTCTAGCGGATAAATTTACCCCTAAAATTAATTCAGGTTGCCAATAAAACTGTGCTTGCCATCGTTTTAATTGATTACAGGCTTCTTGAATTGCCCATTTACCAATGGGAACAATTAATCCCGTCTCTTTGGCAACCGTTAGAAACAGATCAGGAGTGATTAATCCGTCTTCGGGATGTTGCCAACGAATTAAGGCTTCAAAGCCAACAATTTGACCTGAAGTTAAGGAAATAACAGGTTGATAATATAAAACAAATTCTTGACGTTCTAAGGCTAATCTCAAGCTCGTTTCTAACTTTAATTGTTCAATACCATTAACGTGCATGGTCTGTTCAAAAACTTGAATCATCCCTTTTCCTAAGCTTCTGGCGCGATACATCGCCGTATGAGCATTTCTTAATAAATAATCTGCCCTACTTTCCGCCATTTCACTGAGAGCAATTCCAATACTTAAACTCATAAAAATATCATGATCATTTAATTTAAACGGAGAAAGCAACACATTTTGAATGCGTTCAGCGACAAAAGCAGCCTTTTGAGGAGGTTTTAAATGTTCAATTAAAATTGCAAATTCATCTCCTCCTAACCGGGCAATCATATCTTGATTTCGCAAACAAGTTTTCATTCTCTGGACAATTTCTATTAATAGTTGATTTCCGGCTTCATATCCTAAACTATCGTTAATTCGCTTAAATCGATCAATATTTAAAAACAGAACAGCACATTGAGATTGATGCCGTTTTGTGTTTAAAATTGCCCATCCCACTCGTTCTAAAAATAAGGTGCGGTTGGGAAGTTTGGTTAGGGAATCATGCAAAGAATTGTGAATTTGTTTATAAGCAATAACTCCAGTTCCCGTCAAAAATAAGGAGAAAATGGGAGCAATAATCGGAACCCAAGTGTTTAATAAAAATAGTCCGTAGCTGATTCCTAATAAACTCAAGAGTCCTACTATTAAAGCCAAACCTTGCTTGAGAGGATGAGTAATCTGCCACATTAATAACCCTCCTACTATTGCCCAAGTTCCAATCCATACTATTTCTAAATATTGTGGCAAGAACCTAAATAAACTTGAACTAGGAGCTAAAAATTGAGAGAATAAAATAGGAGAAGGTTTAATCAAGCTAGAATTAATAATCTGGCTCACCATTTGACCATGAATCAATACCCCAGGCATTTTAAAATTTTCGGTAGCTTTAATACTATAAGGGGTTAAAAACGCATCGGGAATACTAGGTGCTGTTGTTCCAATTAAAATGACTTTATTTTTAATCCAATTGGGTTGAACTTGATTGGATAAAACCTCTCCTATACTGACAATTCTGGCAATTTCTGGAGTGCGATAATTCAGTAAAATTTGATAGCCTCGATGATCAATATTAGCATACCCTCCATCTCCTGAATTCAAGGGAAAAAATATGGTTTTTCCCAGTTCCATATATTGGGGATAACGGCTATTATTTTTAGGCTCAATTCCCTGAGTTTTTAAGTAAGTTAAAGCCAGTTGTAGGGAAAAGGCAAAAACTGTTTGATCATCTTGACCACTCGCAAACAATAATTGTCGCCGAACAACGCCATCGGAGTCTAATACCAGATCATTAAATCCAATGCGTTCAGGAGAAATTCCCGGAGGAGGAGGAACACTCGGATTTTTAGGATTTCCGATTTTCGTAATCACAATTACATTATCGGCTTTTAACTGCTTTAATAATTCCTTCCCCCCCGGTTCTTGGGGTAAATCTCGATATAAATCTAAGCCAATGGCAGAGGGTTGATGTTGTTGGAGTTTAGCAAAAACCTGTGCTAAAATTTGATCAGTAAGCGGCCATTGTTTTTGAGATTGGATATCCTTTTCCGTAATAGCAACGATTAATAAGTTAGGGTCAGGTTCGGGAAGGGGTCGTAAACAAACCAAGACATCAAACATTCGTAACTCTAATGCTTCTAACCCCCCTAATTTTTGACATCCCACCACAAACAGGGTGACAATTAAACTGGTTAATAAACCCGGCGATAATCGTACCGAAGCAGGTAAAATATTCCTTTTCCCCCCTGACATCAGTAGCAACGCGCCAGAGCAAGATTTTACCCAAGATTTGAGAAAATGGAGTTTTCGAGAAAACATGAATTCAAGGTAAAATACGATCCAGGAAACCGTTTTAAGTAAATTCCCCTTCTGGGTATAATTTACGAGCGATCTTTTCTGTGACTGGAAAATCTGGGTCAGGTGTTTTCTAAAAAAACTCATCCTTTTCCGATGACACCCTGATTTCCCTCTATTTTAATTTCCTTCGGGACGAATTCTCAATTTTGTAGTTGCATTTTAGGCTAATCCGTGCTGGTATGACTAATTCACTTCCAATTCCTGTAATTGTTAATGGTGCTGGTGGAAAAATGGGCCGCGAGGTGATTAAAGCGGTGGCTAGTTCCCCTGATATGACGTTGTTGGGGGCAATTGATCACAACCCGGCCTATCTGGAACAAGATGCTGGAACTCTAGCCGGAATTGAACCCTTGGAAGTTCCGATTATGAATGATCGAGAGGGTCTGTTAGCGATGGCAGCCCAGGAAAAACAACTGGGTGTTATGGTCGATTTTACCCATCCTGATTCTGTTTATGATAATATTCGGGCAGCGATCGCCTATGGGGTGCGTCCGGTTGTGGGAACAACAGGGTTAAGTCCGGCACAAATTCAAGAGTTAGCAGAATTTGCCGATAAAGCCAGTATGGGGTGTTTGTTGATTCCCAACTTTTCAATTGGCATGGTGTTATTACAACAGGCGGCAATTGCAGCGTCTCGCTATTTTGATCACGTTGAAATTATTGAATTGCATCATAATCAAAAAGCTGATGCTCCCAGTGGAACGGCGGTACAAACAGCACAATTATTAGCAGAATTAGGGAAAACCTATAATGTTCCCTTAGTTCAAGAAACAGAAAAATTAACCGGAGCTAGAGGAGCCGAAGCCGGAGAAGGAATTCGGATTCATAGTGTCCGTTTACCGGGGTTAATTGCTCATCAAGAGGTAATATTTGGGGCTGCGGGTCAAATTTATACCCTGCGTCACGATACTAGCGATCGCTCTTGTTATATGCCCGGAGTTCTGCTTGCTATTCGTAAAGTCTTACCCCTCAAAACTTTGGTTTATGGATTGGAAAAAATATTATAACAGGGAACAGGGAACAGGGAACAGGGAACAGGGAACAGGGAATGATGATTGATTTTTTGAATGTTATAATAACTGATTTAGGGGAATAGGATCACGGGTTTAAGCGGATTACGCAGATTAACACAGATTAAAATCCGTGAAATCATCTTAACTCCGTGATCGTAATTCGTAATTCGTAATTCGTAATTAAACAAAAATGCTTGTTCCCATAACTCGTCAAACTTTTGAAAACTTAATTCCCGCCGTTGCGACAGGTGAACAGTACAAATATTGTTGGGGAAAACCCAGGGATTTTTTAAAGCGGCTATTAGTTTCTGCGGTTTGTTTAGCCGTTTGGATTTTTCTGGAATATACTGTTCAAGGAGATACCCTGAGAATCCTAATATTAATCGCCGGAATTAGCTCCTCTTTATATTGGTTATGGATGCCTGTTTGGGAAGCTAGTTGGCGCAATGCTAAATATCGAAAATATCCCTATGCGGGATTTTTACAGGGAGAAATTCTCGATTTTTATATTAGTGAGGCGGTGACGGAACAACAGGAATCTGTGAATAAACGGGGAGAACTGATTATTATTGAAAATTTAGAACGGCGAATTAATCTGGAAGTCGGAGATGCAACAGGATTTACCACCTTAATTCAAGCGCCCTTAAATCGCAATCATAAACGGTTACGTCGGGGTCAAGTTGCTCAAATGATTGTTATGTCTTATTTGGATGATTTAAGCGAAATTAATGAAGTTTCCGATATCTATATTCCTAGTCAAAATCTTTGGGTGAGTGACTATCCTTATGTCCGTCGAGATATTTTTAGAGAAATAAGTCATCGTTTCCAGTCCCGTCGTGCCTCGAAAAAAGCCCCCCCCTCTGCCAAAACTTCTGCTATTGAACGTTATGATCCGATGAACCGTTATCATCAAGTTTATGATGACCCCGAACCTTAATTTCTGTTATAGCAGGGAACAGGGAACAGGGAACAGTAAGCAGTGAATAAGTTTCAGGATTTAGAAGTGTCTTAACTATAATGCGTAGCGCTATATCTTGATATAGGATAGGAAGCAGAATTATCAATAATTCGGGTAAGAATAGAAAAAATAATCTTTTAACTCCTGAAATTATAAAATAATCTAATATGTCTAAGCGATAAATTTTAAACTTTAAAACAATAGGACTTTTACAATTCTTCATAAACCCCAAATTAATGAGAATAATTTCTATTAAGCTTACCACTTGACAAGGCTGGGAGCGAATGTTAGGATTTTCATAGATAAGCTAAAGTTGCCTGTTTTATAACTTCATCCCAGATTAAAACACATAAAGCCCATAAAACCGTTAAAAATTAACCCCAGTCTTTAAAAACAACCCCCCATAAACCGACCTAGCGAACTTTCTGAATTCCCCCCTTTCTAAACCCCCCTTGACAAAAACCCCAAAATATGATAATGGCATCAGCAGGTTAGTCTGTACAACCTCTTTGTGTCTTTGTGTCTTTGTGGTTAAATGAGTTGATTAATTCCCATTCCCTTCTCGACCATAGGCTTGCCAAGCTAGATCGACCAAAGCATCAACTAAGGCAACCGCAACAACAGCACTGCCTTTGCGTCCGTCAATGCGGACATGGGGAACCATCGAATCATTTAAACGGGACTTTGCCACATCAGCCCCGACAAAACCCGAAGGGGTGGCAATCACCAAAGCGGGTTTAATTTCATCCGCTTCTATTAAATCGACAATCGCAGAAAGGGCGGTTTGTTCCTGACCAATGACAAAAATTGCTTCTGGATAGCGCTTGGCTAAAGTTTCAATCCCCCAAGCTGAACGAGTTCTTTCCCGTTGGGGTCGGGTTACTGCCTCCATTGAACAATAGACCGGGTTGGCAAAAGTTGAAAGGATGCGGGGAGTAATCCCCACCTGTACCATAGGCACATCCACCACAATCGTTGTCCTAGCCGCTAAAGCCGCCGCCCCTCCTTGCAGAGCTTGGTCAGAAAACCGCACTAAACTCTTATATTCAAAATCCGCCGTCGCATAAATGACACGACGAACAATTTCGTATTCGGCTGGCGAAAAGACATGATCGCCAATTTCATCATCAATAATTCCTAAACTCTGGGCATCCGTAATATGCCATTCCATCGTGGCTTGCCGATTATTACATCTTAACTTCTGGGGCTAAGAATGGTTAACTTAGCACAGCCAGATTACAACTTATTCAGTGTACCAGGTTGTTGCAGTTATTACGAGAAATCAGGGTGTCGGGTGTCGGGTTTCAGCGAAAGAGTGTCTATTATTTTCCCGGCTTCCCCGGCTCCCCTACTTCCTTAAGCTTCTGGGGAGGAGGACTGATTGAATACCGGAGTTAGATAAGCCACTAAGAAACCGATGAGGAAGGCGGAAATATTGCGAAACAGGGGAAGCCATTCACTGGTGCGAGAGACAACCGGGCCTATTCCGAAGGCAATGAATAAAATTCCCCACAGAGGAGAGAAAATTAAGGCCCACTGCCAAGCAATCAGTTGTCCGGGTTTGCGAGGAATACTGGCTACCCCACAAATGACTCCACCGATAGCCGAGGTAATTAAGGTCAAAATCCATTGTTCTTCCGGGAGTCCGGGAACAACCCGACAGCCGCCTTGAACTAAACAGCCTTGAATAGTATCAATGGACTGAATCACCGATTGGTCTTCGCCATTTTCTCGAATAAAATATTGATTTCCGAAGCGAGTTTGTAACTCTACCCAGAACGTCCGAGGCAGAAACGGGTAAATCTGACGACCAACACTAAAGTTGAGGATATTACCCCCCCGTTCATCGGCTACGACTAAAACGCTTTTATCATCCAGTCCCCAATAGTCTTTGACGGCGCGACCGGGGGTTTGGTCAAATTGAGTTAATACCCTAACTTTCCAACCCGTTTCGGTTTCAAAGTTTTCTATGTCCTGGGCTAATACGTTTTCCTGGACATCGGTGAAAATTCCCGCCAGGTCAATAACGGGGGTTTGAATTTGAGGAAGTAATTCAGGATTATTAAACGCATGGGCTACGGGTGCGAACGCCCAGATAGAGAGCGTTATAGCTAATATAGCAATAGAGAGAAGCAATCTATTTAGCCAATTCTGTTGCATGGGAGATCCTATAAGTGTCTATAAGTGTGAGCAATATTGGTTTTTTGTTAACCGAGAGATCATCAGACTCTCATATTTCGTTACAATTTTTAACTTTATCATAAAGTTACCACGCAGCGACCAATACGGGCCAGAGGCGGAGGCAAAATTTCACCCGTCGCCAGCCTAATTATTAAAATAAAACCCGTAGGGGCGGGTTCTATACAATCTTTTAAATTCAACAAATAACCTTGATAAACCCGCCCCACCCCACCCAAATTTAACGTTAATAAAACCGGGTTGATATTGATTCCTATTATGGGGTTGGGCGGGTTAATTTAGGTTGATTATTATTAACAAAAATCCTGGTGAACCCGCCCCTACATTCCCTAAACCCCGTAGGGGCGGGTTCTGTACAATCTTTTAAATTCAACAAATAACCTTGATAAACCCGCCCCACCCTACCCAAATTTAACGTTAATAAAACCGGGTTGATATTGATTCCTATTATGGGGTTGGGCGGGTTGATTTAGGTTAATTATTATTAACAAAAATCCCTGCGAACCCGCCCCTACATTCCCTAAACCCCGTAGGGGCGGGTTCTGTACAATCTTTTAAATTCAACAAATAACCTTGATAAACCCGCCCCACCCCACCAAAATTTAACATTAATAAAACCGGGTTGATATTGATTCCTATTATGGGGTTGGGCGGGTTTATTTAGGTTGATTATTATTAACAAAAATCCCTGCGAACCCGCCCCTACATTACATTAACCCCGTAGGGGCGGGTTCTGTACAATCTTTTAAATTCAACAAATAATCTTGATAAACTCGCCCCACCCCACCCAAATTTAACATTAATAAAATTGGGTTGATATTGATTCCTATTATGGGGTTGGGGAGTTGGTTGGGGAGTTGGTTGGGATGTTGGTTTAACAGTTAATTGTAATGCTTCTAATACTTCTTGAGCAGTTTGAAAACGTTTTTTAGTTCCCAGTTGTAAGAGTTTATCTAAGACGTGACCCAAAGTATTATTGACTTTAACCTTTAAATGATTTCGCCATACCCAATCTCCTTCACTAACATCAAATAAATCAAAGGGTTCAATATTAGTTAATAAATGAATACAAGTTACCCCTAAACTATATAAATCACTCGCAAAAGTCGGTTTTCCCATCGCTTGTTCGGGTGCAGTATATTGGGCTGAACCAATAACTGTTCCTGTGACCGCTAACGCCGTTCTAGTGGCTGCTTTAGCTGCTCCAAAATCAACTAAAAATAATTTATTATCGCTTTTTCTTCTAATAATATTTTCTGGCTTTATATCTCGATGAATTACCTGTTTTTGATGAATAAACGCTAAAATAGGCAATAAATCTCCTAAAAGATTAATTATTTTAGCTTCTGAAAATGCCCCGGTTTGAGCTAATTCTTGAGCTAAATTTTGTCCTTCAATATATTCTTGAACCAGATATTGACGATTATCTTGGATTAAATAGGCGAATAATTCAGGAATTTGTTGATGTTTGCCTAAATGTTCTAATTGTATGGCCTCTTGTTTAAAAAGTTCTCCGGCTTTTTCTTGATTATTCGTCCCTTGAGCTTGGGGTAAAAATTGTTTAATTACACAATAGGGTTGAGACGGTTTATGCTCATCAACCGCTAAAAACGTCCGACCAAAACCCCCTTGTCCTAATATTTCTAAAGCCCGATATCGATCTGTTAACAATAATTTTGAACCGCACTTTTGACAAAAGGTTGTTTTAGAGTTAGTTTGTAAACAATCGGGGTTAAGGCATTTACTCATGTTTAAGCCTAGGGATAGATGACAATGCTGATTTAATTATAGCCGTAAGTGGTTCTGCTTGTATCAAGAAATCCCAGAAACCGGGTTTCTGTAATAACTTCTTTAATAGGTTGTAATATTTTATCGTAGGGGTTGGGTCTCCCAACCCAGACAGCAAGAGGGTTGGGAGACCCAACCCCTACAGGTTTATAAAGTTATTTTGTAAATCCAAAAGATATATATTATCTGCGAAGTTGTTGACGAAAAGTTTGAATAGTGGCTAATTGTTGAGGAGATAAAATTAATTGTTGTAAAAGTTCTAAATCTAATTCTGGAAGTAACAAACTCTGATCAGTTTTTTGATAGTGTTGGTTTTGTAAACTATAAATCAAGAGTTGGTTATTTTGCCAAAACCAAACTTCAGGAACATTTAACCGTTGATAAATTTCTAGTTTATTGACTCCCCCACTGGTTAAAATTACCTCGATAACTAAATCAGGAATTTCTTTTTCTGTTATAATACAATAACTCTCATCGGGTTCACCTCCTCCCCGTTGTTCTTCCAGACGTAGGGTAGTAGAACCTAATGGAAAATATTCTATCTTTTTTTCTTCAAAATAAACTTCTAATAAGGTTGCTATTCTTTTTTTGATCCCTTCATGACGACGACTCGGAGACACAATTTCTAATACTCCATTCCAATAGGCTAGTCGCAATGATCCTTGATCACTAAGTTTATCAATTAAAGTCTCATAATATTGCCAACTTACCCCATTCATGAGCAGGTAAATGTCTTGTTCATGTAAGTCTTGATGAGCCTGTTCTAATTCTTGAATTAACTCAGCTAACATTTTTTGTTTCCTTTTAAACTTTTCCTGTCTGTTCCCTGTTCCCTCCTATCGAAATTAACAATTAGTTTCACAAGCGCCAATACTTACCCAACTACTAGAACCATCTTTCCAATGTTCTTTTTTCCAAATCGGTGCTGTATGCTTTAAAGTATCAATAGCATATTGACAAGCTTCAAATGCTTCTCGACGGTGAGGACAACCTATTGCTATTAAAACACTAATTTCACCAATTCTTAAATGTCCTACGCGATGATGAATGACTACACGAGTTACATCTAACCATGCGGCGCGAATCTCGGTGGCAATTTTTTCAAATACCTTTATCGCCATCGGTTGATAAGCTTGATATTCTAAAGATTCTACGGGTTGACCATTGGTTTGATTTCTCACCATTCCACTCATCACCACAATGGCACCATTTCTTTGATCATCGGCTAAAGCATAAATTTCCTCTAATAAAAGAGGTGCAATTGTAATTAAAAAACTATCCTGAAACTGAGGTTGATTGACCGTTAAATTCGTCTCCCAATTATCAGAAACAATCACAACCTTAACCTCCTAAATCAACAAATTCACCTGTACGGGCGGGTTCGCTGAGATCTTTGTTAATCACTTAAATCTCGATCAACCCGCCCCTACGAATCTAACAATATTATCGGGTTGGTGACAACCGATAACGGATCATAACTTTTCAGTGTCACTAACCCGATAATGATTCTGAATTTAAGGTTGATTGCTATCAGTTAGTTGAGGTTGTTCAACGGGTTTTTGATCGGCTATTTCTAATAATTCAGGAATGGTGACAAAAGTATAACCCTGTTCTTGGAGTTTTTGGATCACAATTGGTAAAGCTTTCACCGTTTCCGAACGATTTCCGCCGCCATCGTGCATTAAAATAATTCCACCGGATTTAGCTTGTTTCAAAATATTATTAATAATTTTGTCCGATGAAGATTTCCAGTCCTGAGAATCCACTGACCACATGACATTAACATGATTTTGTTGATGTACATAATCCACTAACCCATTATCTAAAACGCCGCCTGGAGGTCGAAACATTGGAGTTTCAATTCCCGTTAATTCTTCAATTAATTTAGCGTTGCTTTCGATTTCCTCTGCGGCTGCGCCGGGACTATATTTACCGTAACGATGACTCCAGGTATGGTTTGCAACAACATGACCCTCAGCAACTACCGTTTTAGCGAGATCTTTCTGATTTTTTAAGGCAGATCCCACCCAGAAAAATGTGCCTTTAATATTATTGTCTTTTAAAATATCTAAAATTTGTTGGGTACTCTTAGGCCAGGGCCCATCATCAAAGGTGAAAGCAATCACTTTCTGATCACCCGGAATACTAACTTCTTTAATTGTTTTTCCTTGAAACTGTTCAGGAATTGCATAGTTAAAGCGTTGCGTTTCTAGTTGTGCTAAGTTTTTTTCCAGGCTATCAATTCCTTGAGTAATTGCTGTTGTCAGATTAATTTCTGAATTGGATAAAGCTTGAGCAGTTGTCCCCTGGGAGGAACCTTGAGTATTTTTACTAACACGAGGAGTAACCCTTTGGGTTTGGGAAGAAACGAAAGGAATGGTTTGTTTCGCCGCTCGCTCAACCCGCAGATTAAGAGGTAACATCACACCAATTCCAAAACTAGCCGTAGCTGCTACAAGAGCAAATAAGGCAACTTTCTGTTGTCGTAAGATAGGACTGTACTGAACCACGAAATTACTCCTTCACACCGAGATGAATTTGGGATTGAGATCGATCAAACTGCATCCAAAAGTCCAACTGATCCACCCTTGAAATCAGAGGTCAACAGACGCATATTTTCAAGAAAAAGTCAAGACCCAGATTACAAACGTAATCTTTTAAAGTTTGAGAGTTTAATAATAATACTTATCAAATCCTAGTGTATAAGGATGTCATTAGGAAGACACTTTTATTAAAACGTTAGGTTTTGGTGATATATAGCGCTACGCATTACGGTTAGGACATTTTTAAACCCTGAAACCCTTTCAATTCTTACTGTTCCCAGTTAAGCTGTTCCCTGTTCCCTGCTATATAAACCGACAACCCGTTGAATCACATCGTCAATAGTTAAATTGTCCGTTTGAATTTCAACCGCATCGCTGGCTTTTCTCAGGGGTGAAATGGCCCGATTACTATCAAGTTGATCTCGTTGGGCAATATCTTGTTCTAATTGTTCTTGAGTAACTTCTATTTTGCCTTTAGTGTGCAGTTCTAATAATCGCCGTTTTGCTCGTTCTTGTACAGATGCTGTTAAGAAAATTTTCAATTCTGCATCCGGGAATACCGTTGTCCCAATATCCCGACCTTCGGCAACAATTCCGCCTTGACGACCAAAGGCTTGTTGCTGTTTAACTAAGGCTTGACGAACGGCCCATTGAGAAGCGATGGCCGAAACATTGGCCGTCACCTCTAAAGATCGAATCGCCTCCGTCACATCCTCACCATTAATCACCGTTCGGGGTTGTTCTCCATCAGGGATTAATTCAATTTGGCATTGACTCACAATTTCCGCAATGGCGGGTTCATCGTCAATCGCAATTCCAGACTGGAGAACCAACCAAGTCACCGCTCGATACATGGCCCCGGTATCCAAATATAACAGGCCCAACGCCTGGGCAATTTTGCGGGTGACAGTGGATTTCCCGGCTCCGGCTGGCCCATCAATGGCAATAATCGGTTGACGATGACGCAAAATCAGATTATCAATTAAGCGAGTCTTACCCACACGAGCAGCGATCGCTAATAACCCCGTTGTTTCTATTGTGGTTAACGGGATTAAACTATTCGGCTCAACTAACTCAATATATTCGACTTGTACCCCAGGTTCAGTGTCTAATTCCGTTTGTACAATCTGCTTAATTTCCGTAGCGGTATGAAAACCTTTGTTGAAGCGTTCTTGACCCCGAAGCAGTGCGCGATATAAAACCGTAGCTTGTTGTTGTTCTGAAGTCGTTAAATATTGATTGCGAGAACTATAGGCCAGTCCCGATGATTCTCGTACAATGGGACAGGAAATAATCTCAATTGGCCAGTTTAAATCCTGAACCAGACGTTGAATAATCGCCACCTGTTGAGCATCTTTTTGTCCAAAATAAGCTCGATCCGGTTGGACTAAATTCAATAATTTAGTAACAACCGTAGCCACTCCTTGAAAATGTCCGGGGCGAGATCCCCCACACAACCCCGACATCATTGATCCCGGAGGAATCACCATTGTCTGCATCGAGGATTGATACATTTCCTCGATGGATGGAGCAAATACAACATCCACACCCGCCTGTTCACACTGTTGTAAATCCGCTTCTAAAGCACGGGGATATTTTTGAAAGTCCTCATTCGGCCCAAATTGGAGAGGATTGACAAAAATAGTCACCACCACCCCAGAAGTCTCGGCTTTGGCCCGTTGAATTAAGCTGAGATGCCCTAAATGTAAACCTCCCATCGTAGGAACTAAACCCACTAAATTGTCAGGGTTTTGAGTTCGGGAGGAACGAAGATAACACCGCAGGGCAGCAACGCTAGTCAACAGACGCATTAGTAATCAGTTATCAGTTATCAGTTATCAGTTATCAGTGTAGAGACAGGCTGGGGCGTGTCTGTACCAGTAATCAATAGTTAACAGTTAACGGTCAACGGTCAACTGTTAACTATCAACAGTCTATATTAACTCTTTCACTGATGACTGATAACTGATAACTGATCACTGATTAGGAGTCAGCACATCAATTTGTACTGGAGCAACTCCACTGCTAATCATGCCAATAGCTTGCGCGGCGGCCTTGGATAAATCAATCACCCGACCTCCGGCATAAGGGCCACGATCATTAATCCGCACCACAACGGATTGGCCATTATCTTGATTGGTAACTCGCACCGTTGTCCCAAAGGGTAAAGAGGGATGAGCAGCAGTTAAATCATATTGGTTAAAGGTTTCTCCATTGGCCGTTTGACCGCCATCAAAGCCTGGGCCATACCAAGAGGCCCAACCCTCAATCCGTTGAAACAAAAATCCTGTCGCTACGTCTGGGAGCGAAGGCTTAGGTAGACCTTCAATTCCACTCAGAGGGGGAGCGTTGCCAATTTGGCGTCTTAATCGATTGGTTGCTTGTAAGGCATCCGTTGCCGTGTCATTGGTGGTATCAGGCAGAATCGTTTGGGAGTCAATAGTCACCAGTTCTTCACCTGCGACTTCTATCCGGTAATGCTGATGTTGTTCATCCCATCGCACTTGAATGGTACTGGCGTCAAAGTTATTGCGAATCAGTTGATTAATTTCGGCTGCAACCGCAGTGGCACGGGAAACTGGATCGGTGGCGATAGCGGGTGGCGTTGCAGGGTTTTTTGGATTAGGTAGATAAGCTTGATCTGAATATGATCCCACTTTGATCGGTTGAAGTGTTGGGGGCGTTATAGCTTTGGGATCGAAATTCTCGTTTTTGATAAAGGTGAGAACGGGGATATTCCTAATATACAGGGTTGCCGCTTGCTGTTGATTCCATTCGTGGGCTTTGATTTTGGCAACGCTCTCTGGGACTGATGCCGTACTTGCTTGTTGGGATTGATATTCTCCAACTTTAATCACATCAATGGGTTCAGAGGCAGGAGCAGACAGATTAGAATCTTCAGAAGGAGTTGTTGTTGAAGTTGTTGATATTAGATTTAAAGGTTCTCCTTCACTCCCGGAGGGATTAGGGTTAAACGCCGAGATTGATTCAGCGTGGGTGGAGGAGCTTAAGCTCAAAACAGGCAGAAAAATAACTGCTGTAAGACCGCTCCAAATTTTATGCTTCATCAATCTTCCCCCTGGTCGAGTTCCGCGCTTATCGTTACTCCGATTAGCGGTGAGAGCAAAAAGGGATCGAGGTCTATATTGCATATCATTTGTTTCCATAAAATGAAACCGTTGCGCCTCAAGAGTGGTGATTCTCCTTGACATACCTGAATCGCACTCTTTCTGGTAGAAGCTACCGATATTGTTCTGGTTAGACCCGCCTCGGTTGGGCGTTTAATTGGGTTTGGGGATTTCTCCCCCTCCTATTTCTAGGGTCAACTAGGGCTATCTTTCAAGCCCCCAATGAACTTGTAATCAAGTCAGTGGTGGGTTGTTGACAAGTCTATTCTCAAAACTGGTGGTTATCGAGTTGAAGCTTTACACTTATTGAGATCTCGTGAATTCGGAGCATTGAAATCAGCGTTTGGTTTTTAGCGAAATCAAAAGCTGAAGGTTTCAATGCTGGGTTTAAAACCCGAATATCGAGATAGCAATTCGTCAACTCAGACTCGTTCCGCATTTACCTTTGTTTGAGGAACTGCAACAGACTAACATGAAGTTGCGAATTTGGGGATCAGTATCCCTTGGGGTTTTTGGGCGTTTATTAAGAGACTAAACTGTTCAGTTTCATAGTAAAACCCTGATCTATCAAAGGATGTAGAGATTCTTACTCAATGAAAATTTTCTAAATCGAGTTTTGATTGAATTTTCTTATAGGTGTGACAACCTGCCCCAGAATCAGGAACGAAGAATAGAAAATAATAGAGCCGAAAATTGATTCAATATCTATTGAGAGACAAACAAGGAACGAAGAAGATGGATTATCGGGAAGCTGGTGTTGATATTCAGGCGGGTCGAGATTTTGTTGACGGTATTCGGAACCTCGTACAAAAAACCTATCGACCGGAAGTATTAGGGGGATTAGGCGGATTTGGGGGATGTTTTGCCCTGCCTTCGGGTTATACCGAACCCATTCTCGTTTCTGGAACCGATGGGGTGGGCACCAAATTAAAATTAGCCACCACCCTTAACCGTCACGATACCGTTGGCATTGATTTAGTGGCGATGTGCGTCAACGATGTTCTGACTTGTGGCGCCGAACCATTATTTTTTCTGGACTATTTGGCCACGGGAAAGCTCAATTCTGAACAATTAACCCAAGTGGTGGCTGGAGTGGCAGAAGGCTGTCAACAGGCCGGATGTAGTCTACTGGGAGGAGAAACCGCCGAAATGCCGGGATTTTATCAACCTGGGGAATATGACATGGCGGGTTTTTGTGTGGGAATTGTGGAAAAAAGCCGAATGTTGAATGGCTCCCAAGTCCAAATCGGGGATATGGCGATTGGATTAGCCAGTAGTGGTGTTCACAGCAATGGCTTTAGTTTAGTTAGAAAAGTGGTGAGTGATGGCGGAGGAAGTTGGGATGAATGTCCTCAAGCCTTGGGGGGTGAATCCATCGCAGAAGTCTGTTTAACCCCGACCCGAATTTATGTTAAACCCATCTTGCAAGCGCTCCGTCAGGGCCTAGAAATTCATGGCATGGCCCATATTACCGGAGGGGGTTTACCGGAAAACTTGCCTCGCTGTTTAAGTGCGGGACAGGCGATTGAAATTCATGCCAATAGTTGGCCCGTTCTCCCGATTTTTAACTGGTTGGCTGAAGCCGGACAAATTAGTCCTAGTGCCATGTTTGATACTTTCAATATGGGGATTGGTTTTGTAGTTTTGGTTCCGCCTCAACAAGCTGAAACCACAAGAAAATGGTTTGAAACCCAAGGAATTCCCGCTTATGCTATTGGGGAAGTTGTATCAGGAACTGGCGGTTTAATCGGATTACCACTCAATTAATTGATCTCCCAATCTTATGATAAGCTATAGTGCTACGAATTACAGTTAGGACACTGTTGAATTCAGCAAACCCTTTGACTCCTTACTGTTCCCTGTTCCCTGTTCCCTGTTACCTATTAATTACCCATAATGTCAGTTGCATGGCAAATTGCCAAAACCTACGAAGATATTCTGTATCACAAAGCCGACGGTATCGCTAAAATTACGATTAACCGTCCCGAAAAACGGAATGCTTTTCGGCCTAAAACAGTTTTTGAACTCTACGATGCGTTTTGTGATGCTCGTGAAGACCTGAATATTGGTGTTGTATTATTTACCGGAGCAGGGCCGCATACCGACGGCAAATATGCCTTTTGTTCCGGCGGAGATCAAACTGTACGGGGAGATGCCGGATATATTGATGATATTGGTATCCCGCGATTAAACGTTTTAGATTTACAACGGTTAATCCGAAGTATGCCCAAAGTTGTGATTGCCTTGGTGGCAGGATATGCTATTGGAGGCGGTCATGTTTTACACTTACTTTGTGATTTAACTCTGGCGGCAGATAATGCAATCTTTGGTCAAACTGGGCCGAAAGTTGGCAGTTTTGATGGCGGGTTTGGAGCCAGTTATTTAGCTCGAATTGTCGGTCAAAAGAAAGCCAGGGAAATTTGGTATTTGTGTCGTCAATATGATGCTCAACAAGCCTTAGATATGGGGTTAGTTAATTGTGTAGTTCCAGTAGAACAATTAGAAGCCGAAGGCATTCAATGGGCTCAGGAAATTTTAGAGAAAAGTCCTATTGCTATTCGGTGTTTAAAATCTGCCTTTAATGCTGATTGTGATGGTCAAGCTGGGTTACAGGAACTAGCAGGAAATGCAACTTTATTGTATTACATGACCGAGGAAGGAACGGAAGGCAAACAGGCATTCTTGGAGAAACGACCGCCTAATTTCCGTCAATATCCTTGGCTTCCCTAGGGACAAGATCATCTTGATCGGGACGAGAAACCCCTCGTCCCCCAAACTCTTTCAACTAGGCTAACAAGGATTTTGCCTCTTCTGGCTCATGCACCCGATGGGACTCTAAGGGGATCACATCCCCTAACCGAGGTGTTTCTGGTTGTAATTGGATTAAGTTTTCAAGGGCTTCCCAAGAGGGAGCAAAGGCGGGGAGTGCCAATTGGCAAGACTTCCACCCTCCTTTAACGGAAACTTGAAGCAACTGACAATGCCCTCCCCGATGGCCTTCGGGTGTGTAACGTTGGCAATGCCGACAGACTGAGATCAAGTTTGAAGACTCCATTTTCCGTTCCCCAAGAAGATTTCCTATATCTATATTTATTGTCGGGGATCAGCAGATCCAGCTTTTTTATCGGCAAACTTAGATCCTGTCTGCTTTTGAGTTCGATTTTTATTACCTGAAAATTTAATACTTCTTTTATCTTTTCTTTAAGATTAGATACAAAATAAATTAAAAATATTACGAATTGTAAAGTTTATAAAGTGTACCTAAAACAGGATAAAATCAATGGGGATCAACGTTAAATTTGGATTAACCCCTAAATAAACTCCGTATAAATACTGTTAAACCTTGTTGTCAACTGTCCCCCGATAGAGATCAGCAGAGAACTGTTTAAACAACTTCTGAATCTTGCATATAGCGCTACGCATTCCAGTTAGGACATTTCTAAATCCTGAAACCCTTTCACTTATTACTGTTCCCTGTTCCCTGTTCCCTGTTCCCTTGCGCGTAGCGCTATGGCACAAAGACCACAAACTGACCAGCGAGTCAATTCCCCTGGCGGGGTTGGACAGTGACATTGAGGACATAAGGGGAGATGTTGCGATCGCTGTTGCATAGTATTCGCCCAACGTTGAAAGGCTGTTAAGGGTGTGAGAGCCGGACACCGATCAGCATCAACAGACTGTTCCGGGTTCGGACTCGCAACCTCAACCCGACTGGGATGATCTCGCCACATTTGAGACAACTCATCTGAAATCGCATCCGGGGAAATACCTGGATCTGCGTTGGGTTGATATCGCCACCCCCCCGTAGAAAACCGGATATCCTGAACGGGAAATAAGAGTTTTTGATTTAATCGATACAGCAGTTGCATTCGTTTTAAAGTTAACTCTTGAGACCAAGTAGCACTAGAGGTGGCAACATTCAACACCCCTCGCTGCCAACTCACCGGACGAGTCTGAAGACGAGCGCCCGTTCCCACAATTTCCGGCCAACATTCACAGAGATCTTGAAACTGTTGCTGTTCCGGGCTGAGAATCTGAGATTTAAGACAACTTAAAACATGATTCAGGGATTGCATTTTCAGGAAAATTAGCGAAATGGGTAAAAAATAGATAAACTGACTTGTTAGCCGATCTAAAAATTGTCAATAATATTGTTTTATGTTGAAGCCCTAAAACAAAAAATCCCTATTTTAAAATTAATAACAAGCGGGTAGGAGTTTAACAATGAGTCAAGCGTCTGAGATTAAGTCCCCTCAATCCTCTCAACCAGAATTAAAGCCTGAACTAAAAGCGGTTTTAGGCTGTCTGGATGTACAACTAGAACCCGAATTAACCCGTTATCGGCGTCATCGACGACGCGCGAAACAAACAACACCCGACTCAACCGGACAAACAAACCAGCAGTTTCAACAAACTCCCGATGCGGTCGCCGTCGCCCTGAATGACAGCGCAGCGTCTCAAGGAAAACTATTTGAGTCCCAAGCTCAACCCTCTGGCTGGGAAACAGTTGTTCCGGCTCAACCTGCGCCCTTGGCTGTTACGAACCCACCTTCGGGGACTAATGCTTCTAAACCCAATGGTAGTGAGCCTGGGGTTAGTTTTACTTTAAAGTCACCCGCCCCGACTTCAACGCCATCAAACGGATATTTAGAATCAACGGAAGCCCTGATCAAAAGTATAGAAGAACGAAGTAAACCATCGGAAAAACGGAGTTTAATGGCCAGTCTATTAACTCCGGTGGGAATTGCTTCAATGTTCCTATTTTTGTTATCTTGTACGGCTTTAAGCTATGTAATTTCTTCCCCGTCCGGTCGCACCAGTTTAGGATTAAATCGGTTTTTCCCCACCCCTACCCCAACTGTTAACCCTAATCCTCCGGCTCCCCCAACAACCGCCTCAACGGAAACCTCTCTCCCCCCTACAGATTCTCTCTCTCCCAACTTGGCGGCTAAGGAATTTGTGAACTTGGATTTAGATACCTTAAGCCATATTAATCCTAGTCCCAGTGCGGTATCAGCGCCCACAGTCCCGGCCCCAGTTCCCCCCAGTCCCGCTACAACCTTACCCGCACCCACAAATAACCTAACCTCTCCGACTGACCCCGGTTTGAATAATCTCAGTCAGGAACTATTACCCAAAAAACCTGTAACCCCTGTTGTCCCTGCTCCTGCTGCTGTCCCCCCGGTTACAACACAAGGAACAACAACCCCTAAACTACAACCGGGTGGCGGTGCGACCCAACGGGTAGCAACTGCACCCATTCCCCCGAAAGCAATGGAACCGATTAAATCCCAGGATGGTTATTATTATGTTGTCCTGGATTATAGTGATCAACGTTCCTTTGAACAGGCTAAAGAAGTAATTGCTGATGCTTATATTGCCGAGTTCAAAACCGGGAAAAAAATTCAAGTGGGGGCTTTAAGCGATGCCACTTCTGCCAAACGCCTACGGGATGAATTACAAGTCCAAGGCATTACCGCCTATTATGATGTTCCCAAACAGTAATCAGTTGTAGGGGTGGGGTTCCCCGAAAGCGTGTCAACTTTAAGGCTAAAAGTAGCCTGGAAAACCAAAAGTTCGTTGATTTTTTTTCTAGTCCTAGATCCCCCCTAACCCCCCTTAGAAAGGGGGGAATTAGAGTTCAAAGTCCCCCTTTTTAAGGGGGATTTAGGGGGATCAGATCTCGGCTTTAATCACGGGTTTTCGGCTTAAGTTGACGGACTTTGGGGGAAACCCCGCCCGTACCCGTCAACAGTCAACAGCTAACAGCCAACTCCTCTTAGATCATGAAGTCGCGTTAAACTTTAGACAGAAGTGATCACAGAACCGTACACCGTCAAAGGAAGAACAGCGTCATGGGATTATTTGATCGCATTAGCCGTCTTGTTAGAGCTAACTTGAATGATTTAGTTAATAAAGCCGAAGATCCAGAGAAAATTCTGGAACAGGCGATCATTGATATGCAGGAAGACCTGGTGCAGTTGCGTCAGGCCGTTGCTCAAGCGATCGCCAATCAAAAGCGCACCGAACAACAATATAATCAAGCCATGTCCCAGGCTAACCAATGGCAATCTCGCGCCGAGTTAGCTTTGCGGAAAGGGGAGGAAGATTTAGCCAGAGAAGCCTTACAGCGCAAAAAAGGCTATATGGAAACGGCTAATACAGTAAAACTGACTTTGGATCAAAGCTTGGGTCAGGTGGATGCTCTCAAACGCAATTTAATTCAGTTAGAGAGCAAAATCTCCGAAGCCAAAACCAAGAAGAATATGCTCAAAGCCCGGGCGCAAGCAGCAAAAGCCAACGAACAGTTACAAGGCATATTGGGGAATATTAATCCCAGTGGAGCATCGGCAGCTTTTGAGCGCATGGAAGAAAAAGTGTTGCAGTTAGAATCACGTTCTCAAGCGATGGGAGAATTGGGGAGTTCAGATTTGGAAAGCAAATTTGCGGCCTTGGGAGCAGGAAACGATGTGGATGATGAATTAATGGCCCTGAAAGCTCAGATTTCCGGTGCTCCGGCTCCCCAGTCTCTACCCCCCGGACAAACAACAGCTAAAAGTTCTATTCCTGTAGATGATGAGTTGGAGGCATTGAAAAAAGAATTAGATAAAATGTAAGTCAGAATTGCCAGATATTGCAGGGTTTGGGCTTTTTGTCTGGGGTCAAGGGTAACAAAATGTTATCGTCGCCATTGACTCCCAAAGTCTGATGGAAAGCCCTTGTCTGGAAATGTTGAAAAAACTCCGTTATGTTTAGCCATTCATTATAATTTCACTGTATAGTATTAACGAGTTTGATCCGGCACTTGTATCAATCAGCCAAGAGTTTGCTACAAAAATATTCCCCTAAGCAACATTGTTAAGGGAAGGTTATGTTGCAAATTAAGAACAAGGGATCAACCTAAATAGTTAAGGAGTCACCTAGGAAGTTAGGACAAAGACTGATGTTAAAACCTAAACTTGTGTTCCTCTTTTCCTGCGGTGTTCCCTGTTCCCTGTTCCCTGTTCCCTGCATAACTTAATTTTTATTCAATAATGCCCCTTAACAATGGCTAAAGTGCGTTTACTGATTCTCAGTTCATTTGCTGCTGGATTTGGGCTTTGCTCCATTATCTTTTCTGTTTTTACGATGATTTCTCAACTCAACTTCTCAACGGTATTTAGATTTATTTTAACGTTGGGATTTTGTGCTATTAATCTTTTATTTACCTTACATTATTATGGATTAATATTGAAAGAATTTAAGCTGATGAGTAAAATTAAAGCTCAACTGAAACGATTAAATTATGATTTTTAATTTAACCTAGAGCGATCGCAACCCTAACAACAGAAATAGGTTTAAGTTAAAATTAAACCTAGTTTATACGCAGGAATTCTATTATGTTAGATGCCTTTAACTCTCTGTTTGGTCGTCATCCTGAACGATATCAAGCCAACGTAGAAATTTATACTTGGCAAACCTGCCCCTTTTGTATTCGAGCTAAACTATTGTTGTGGTGGAAAGGGGTTAATTTCACAGAAAATAAAATTGATGGGGATGATGCCGCCCGAATTAAAATGGCAGAACGGGCGAATGGACGGCGCACAGTTCCCCAAATATTTATTAATAATCAACATATTGGCGGCTGTGATGATCTGTATCAATTAGATGGAGCCGGAAAATTAGAACCCCTATTAGCTGAACCTGCTTAAAATCAGTTGTTGGGCTTGAACCCACTCCTAATTAGGGCTAAAGCCCAACAACGAGCTTGTTTAAATTTTTAGCTTGATTAACTTAATATTTATTTACAAAAGTTCTAATAAGTTCACAATGTTTTTTTTGATTAACAAGATGTTAAATTGTGGCAAAAACACTATAAATTAAAAAGTAAGCGAATCAAGAAACCGGAATTTAAAAGGAGTAGCACCAAGTCCCAAGTGAACGGATTTAATATAGCACTACCAATTAAGGTGTTTGACAATACTAAACCTTGTAACAAGGGTCATAACCTACAGTTAAGCTGTTCCCTGTTCCCTGTTCCCTGTTCCCTAGCGCTATAGATATCCATCCACAGCCAACGGATTCATTAAATTTAACAATTCCTTAATTTTTGGAACCTCATCATCAAAGGTTGATCCTAATTTTGAGGGATGAAACCTCAAAAGTTGTAATTGATATTTGTGGAGAAAAACGATGCAAGAAACTGTCACAAACTGTCGGAATGTCGCAATTGTTGGCCCCTATTTAAGTGGAAAAACCACACTTTTAGAAAGTATTCTATCCGTCTCTGGAGCCACAACTCGCAAAGGAACAGCAAAAGATGGCAACAGGGTCGGAGATAGTTCCCCAGAAGCACGGGAACGGAATATGAGTGTAGAAGTGAATGCCGCTAGTATCGAATATGGCGGCATTTGCTTTACATTTTTAGACTGTCCGGGGTCTGTAGAATTTGCCCCAGAAACCTATAATGCTCTGATCGGAACTGGGTTAGCAATTGTGGTTTGTGAAGCCGATCCGGGCCGGATTTTAACCTTATCTCCCCTGTTCAAATTCTTAGATGACTGGGAAATTCCCCACCTGGTTTTTATTAATAAAATGGATCGGGTTTGTACCGATGAGGAACGCTGCGTTAACAGTTTTACCGAATTATTAAACGCCTTAAAAGTGGTTTCCACTCGTCCAATTATTCCTCAACAATATCCCATTGGTAACGGTGAACAATTGGTCGGTTTTATTGATTTAATTACCGAACAAGCCTACCATTATCATCCCGGTGCGCCCTCTGATCCCGTAACCTTTCCAGAATCTCTTAAAGAAGCTGAACACCTCGCCCGTCAAGCAATGTTAGAGGAATTAGCTAATTTTGATGATCATTTATTAGAAGAATTGTTAGAAGAAATTGAACCGCCTCAAGACGAAATTGTTAAAGATTTAAAAATGGAATTGGGGGCGGATTTAATTGTTCCAGTGTTAATTGGAGTTGCAGAACAAGATCATGGGGTAATGGCGTTGTTGGATGCTTTGGTTCGAGAAGCACCTGAACCCGGAATTACCGCCGGACGACGGGGGATCAAATCGCCAGAAGGGTTTCCTATTGCCCAAGTTCTCAAAACCTATTACACCCCTCAAGGCGGTAAACTCTCCCTGGTGCGGGTTTGGCAGGGGGAACTGGCCGAAGGCATGACCTTAAACGGAGTACGACCAGGGGGAATGTATCGGATGACCGGACAACAAACCCAGAGTGTACAGAAGGCGAAAACCGGGGATATTGTGGCTTTGGCGCGGATGGAAGGCATTCAAACCGGAGATACCTTAACAACCGACCCTAATCAATTAAAAAATCCCTTACCGAAAGCAACTCTATTACCTGCGGTTTATGGCTGGGCAATTACTCCAGAAAACCGTAAAGATGAGGTTAAAATTAGTGCGGCTTTATCTAAAATGTTAGATGAAGATCCGGCGTTGAGTTGGGAACAAAATAGTGATACCCATGAAATTATTTTATGGGGTCAAGGTCAAATTCATTTGCAAGTCAGCTTAGATCGGTTACGGCGTAAATATAATTTACCTATGGTGACTCATTTACCCCGTGTTCCCTATAAAGAAACTATTCGCAAAACCACTAATTCCCACGGCCGTTATAAACATCAAAGTGGGGGTCATGGACAGTTTGGGGATGTTTATTTAGATATTAAACCTCAAGGTCGTGGGGAAGGATTTAATTTTAGTGAAACCATTGTCGGCGGTGTGGTTCCCCGTCAATATATTCCCGGTGTGGAAGTGGGAGTCCGAGAGTATTTAGCACAAGGGCCGTTAGGGTTTCCAGTAGTAGATATAGCGGTGACTTTAACCAATGGTTCCTATCATAATGTCGATAGTTCAGAACAGGCATTTAAACAGGCTGCTCGGTTAGCGATGCAGTCAGGAATGGAGAAATGTGAACCGATTTTATTAGAACCCATTACTTCCGTTGAAATTTGTGCCCCCAGTGATTTTACCTCCCAAATGTTTCAGTTAATTACCGGACGGCGGGGGCAAATTTTAGGTTTTGAACCGATGTCAGACTGGAAGGGATGGGATAAAATTTCTGCCTATATTCCCCAGTCAGAAATGCAGGATTTAATTGTAGAATTGCGTTCATTAACTTTAGGAGTCGGTTATTTCAATTGGCAATTTGATCATTTACAGGAAGTTCCTGAAAAGTTAACAGAACGGATTTTAGCAACCAGTAGCGGGAATGGGAAATCGTAAGTTTTAACGGAAAACAGGGGAATTACAAGAAATTGCTATTTTCCCCTGTTTTCTATGGTTTCGTGTTCAAAGCTAGTGAAAGATCTTGAAGACAACGACGGGTTAGCACCTTACGAGCGTCCGCATCTTCCGGCTTCCGAATATCAATATTAGTCGCAAAAAAATAGACATTTTGATTCTGTTCTACATAGCCGACATACCAACCAATATTGGGTGTTCCTTTTCCTTCCCAACCCGTCTTAGCTCGGATGGTATAATCTTGAGTTTTTTCTACAACCATGATATCTTTGACAATGGATAGCGATCGCGTAGAAAACGGTAATTTATTACTGTAGAGACGGCGCAGAAATTCGATTTGCTGTTGAGGGGTAATTCGTAACTCTCCATCTAACCAAAAGTGATCAATATCTTCAGGTTTCCCAATGGTTTTATTCCCATAGCCTACTTGATTAACCCAGTATTTCATCTGTTCATAACCCACGCGCCGAGCTAATATTTGATAAAACCAAACCGCAGAAACTTTAAAGGCTTCTCTCATATTTAGATCTTGATTCCACCCCGGAATAGAGCGTTGTATTCCATCCCAGGTTAGCACTGTTTTTTCATCTGTAATGACTTTAGTTTCTAGCGCAATTAAGGAATTGAGAATTTTAAACGTAGAAGCAGGTAAGAATGGCGTTGTATTTCGGCTAGGGTTATATTGATAGGAATGATTCTGATTTAAGTCATCAATAATAATTGATCCTTCAATCCCTAATTCTTTAAAATGACGCTCAAAATTTAGTTCTAAATTATCTTTTTGAGCAATATTCTCAGAACTAGAAAGCTCGGTTTTGACAAGGGAAATTGTTGATACAGATTGAGCTTGAATTGCTGGCAACAGGACAGCACCAACACCACTTAATCCTAACACAAAACTCAGGATTTTAAACACTCTTTTTAGGTTTAAACTTTCTCTATTGAATAACACTATTTTAAGCCCACTATATTTAATTATAGGAGGGAATAGGGAACAGGGAACAGGGAACAGGGAACAGGGAAGAGACAGGAAAACTTAGTATTGACAATTTCTTTGTGTCTTTGTGTCTTCGTGGTTAAACTAAATTTTTTACGATGCAGTCACTTGATTTTGTAAAGGTTTCCCCTGTTCAAAAGCGGAAAGATTAGTTATCGTGGTGCGAGCAATATCATCTAAAGCATTTTCAGTAAAAAAGCCTTGATGAGCCGTAATTACAACATTAGGAAAAGATTGGAGCAATTGAAAAGTATCATCTTGAATAATAGTATCGGAGAGATCTTCAAAAAAAAGTTTATCTTCTTCTTCATAAACATCAATACCGACGTAACCAATTTTCTCCGATTTAATCCCATCAATAACAGCCTTTGTGTCCACTAATTTACCTCGACTGGTATTAATTAACATCACCCCTGATTTCATTTGGGCGATGGTTTCTTGATTAATCAAATGGTGAGTTTCTGGAAATAGAGGACAGTGTAAAGAAATAATATCCGAACGTTGCCAAAGTTCTTCTAAGGAAACATATTGAGCATTTCCTAGTTTCTCAAAATTCGGATTAGGATAGACATCGTATCCTAAAAGATGACAGCCAAATCCCTGCATAATTTGAGCAAAGATCAGTCCAATTTTGCCCGTACCCACCACTCCAACCGTGCGATTATGGAGGTCAAAACCCAACAACCCATCCAAGGCAAAATTATCCTCCCGAACCCGATTATAGGCGCGATATAATTTACGATTGAGCATTAGAATTAATCCCACAGCGTGTTCGGCTACGGAATAGGGAGAATAGTCTGTTACCCGTACAACTTGAATCCCTAATTTGGCAGCCGTTTTGAGATTAACATTATTAAAACCCGTACAACGCAGGGCGATCAACTTTGTACCTTGGGCTGCTAAAATCTCTAATACTTCTGTTCCTAAATCATCATTAACAAATACGCAAACCGCAGAAAACCCATTAGCCAGCGATGCGGTTTGCAGTTCAAGACGAGCATCAAAAAAAACTAACTCATGATTCGCTTTAGAGATGGTATTCTCTAGCTCAAGAAATCTGCGATCGTAGGATTTGGTACTAAAAACAGCAACTTTCATGGTAGGGAGTTAAATTTTATAATACATTTACAGGATAACAGAAAAATAGGAAGATCCAGATCATTATTTACCCTGCTAATTATTACTATTAAATCTGAATAATCCAGCCCAAGGATCAGCCATCTCTGTTTCCCCCCAGTAAATCCGGGATATTTTGTTGTACCAGAGTAACAACTGATGTATATTTGAGTCTAAAGAATAAAGGAGTTTAACCTTTGTGGAAGAACGAGGATACTGGTTAGCGTGGTCACAAATTTCTGGGGTCGGTTCAGTTTCGATTCAACGTTTAAAACAACATTTTCAAACGTTAGAAATGGCTTGGACAGCAAGGGCTAACGAGTTAATAGAAGTAGATGGTTTTGGTCAGCAAACCGTTGATAAAATTATTCAACAGCGATCGCAATTTAACCCCCAAGAATTCTTAGAACAACATATTACTAAAAACCCTTATTTTTGGACTCCTGCTGATGCCGAATATCCTCGATTGTTATTAGAAATTCCGACATTTCCTCCGGTTTTATATTATCGAGGAATCGTTGAAACCCTTGAAAATCAAGGTATTACGCCGATGGTTGCTATTGTTGGAACCCGTACCCCCACAGAATACGGGCGACGCTGGACTTGTAAAATTAGTATGACCTTAGCTCGTCGAGGGTTTACCATTGTTTCGGGGATGGCGGCGGGAATTGATACCGAAGCGCATCGCAGTTGTTTGGAAGTTGGAGGACGAACCCTTGCGGCGTTAGGAACTGGGGTAGATATTGCCTATCCCAAAGAAAATCGTCAACTCTGTGAACGGGTGATCAATCAAGGATTATTAATTAGTGAATATCCCTCTGGAACTCAACCAAATCCCCGTCATTTTCCCCAACGAAATCGAATTATTGCGGGGTTAAGTCGAGCAACCTTTGTGATGGAAGCTCCTCAAAAATCGGGTGCTTTAATTACGGCTAATGTTGCGAATGAATTTTGTCGAGATGTGTATGTTTTACCCGGACGTTTAGATGATGAAAAATCCCAGGGTTGTTTGAAATTAATTAATGGGGGAGCCAGTATGATTCCCGTTAATTTAGAGGAATTATTAGAACAATTAGGAGCCATACCTCCCTTAGATGAACCTCAACAATTATCTTTATTTGAAATTCCCTCTAAACCGGACAAATCTATACCAGATTTAGACCCGGAATTAAATCAAATTTTGCAATCACTGTCCTCTGAACCGATTGCTTTTGATCAAATTATTGTTAATCTGAATTTAGAAGCCGGAAATCTATCAGCAGCGTTATTACAATTAGAATTATTAGAGTTAGTGGAACAATTACCTGGAATGCGCTATCGAAGAATGGATTAAAAATATGACTCAAACCTTCCCAAAATTCACAATTAAGCCGGGATATCGCTCTCAATCAGAAGATACTACACCAGAAGTTGATTTATTAGGATTCTGGTTATTAAAACAACGAACTCCAGAGGAACGATTGTTGATGGGTTTTTCTATGAATCAAAATGCTCGTCACTTTGCAATTAACTGTTTTCATCAACGCTTTCCCCATTTATCTGATGCACAATTTGTGCGAAAATTAGCTGAAGCTTGGTTAGCAGAAGATTGTCCAGAAAATTATATTCCGACGGGAGATAAAATGAGTTGGATTCAAGATTCTATTGCTTTAGCTGAAATTCTCCACCCGATTTTTGAGCTATTGAATATTCCTTATTATATTACCGGAGGTGTTGCGGCAATTGCTTACGGAGAAGTGCGAACAACTCGTGATTTAGATATTGTGATTTTGATTCAACTTCAAGATTTAGGTCAATTTATTTTAGAGTTAGAAGGTGCAGGGTTTTATGTTTCTGGTGTGGATGATGTAGTTTCAGGTCAAATGAAAACCTTACAAATTACCCATATCCCAACAATTTCTCGTGCTGACTTAATGATGGCAGAAGATTCGGAATTAGAGAAAATTCGCTTTCAACGACGACAACAATATCATATTCCTACGGGTACAAAAGTCAACCTCGCCTCGGCTGAAGATATGATTATTAGTAAACTACAATGGGGAAAACAAACTCAGTCTCAAAAGCAATGGCGAGATGTATTGGGTATATTGAAAGTACAAGGGGAGTGTTTGGATTTCCCCTATCTCAAGCATTGGGCGGAATATTTAGACTTAGTTGAAGGGTTGAATCAAGCCTTAATAGAAGCAGGAATTGAAGTCAAATAGAAACTGGACTTCTCACAACAGCCAGAAACCCAGTTTTTTGATTTCCAAATTTAACAACAACTAGAACTCGAAGGAGAACAACAGGAATTATCGGAATTTGTCAGAGTAACGTGATAATGTTCGCCTTTTGTTTCTTCGGGTTTGCGAATAATATTGCGTCTACAATCGAATTCTGGGGCTGATTCTAAAGGAATAGTTTCATGGGGTAAAATTCCTAAAATATCTTGACAATAGGGGCCGTTTATGTTAGTATAAATCTGGTAGGTTTTATCACAAACTGCCATGCGTTCACCCCGATATAAAATATGTCCGTCATCGTCCATAACTTGTTTCCAAGGCCCTTTATAAATCACCGCTTGATTAACATCTAAACAGGGGCCGTCTTTGCCTTTATAAGCACAAACGGTTAAGGAACGAAATTCAATGCCATCAATGACTTGCCAAGGTTCTTCCTGTCGAGCTAATATCTCAATTCCATAAAATCCGGCTTGTTCAAATCGTTCTAAAAATTCATTTTCTCGAAAAGCTCCCGCAATACAGCCACTCCACAGATCGGGATCGTTTAAAATATTAGGAGTTGGATCTTGATCACAAACAATATCAGAAATAACCGCCCGTCCGCCTCGTTTTAACACGCGATAAATTTCTTGAAACAGTTGATCTTTATCTTGGGGACGCACTAAGTTTAAAACACAATTAGAAATTACGACATCAACACTATTATCTGCTATTAAAGGGTTTTGTTGACGGAGGCGATCGCATTCTAACTCAAACTCTGTAATTTGTTCAATAGATTGAATCGGATTAACTTTTAACCAATTTTGAACTTGATCTAAATCTAAGGCTAAATCCTGAATTTTCCCTTTAACAAAGCTTGTATTAGCATATCCTAATTTTTGGGCAATTTCCCCTTGATAGCTGCGAGAAAGGGCTAACATGGTATCATTAAAATCAACCCCAATTACTTGACCCGTCGCCCCGACTTTTTGAGCGATCATATAACAATTTTTCCCTGCACCGGAACCTAAATCAACAACAATTTCTCCGGGGTTAACATAACGAGTCGGATCACCACAACCATAGTCTTTTTCAATAATTTCCTGGGGAATAATTTCTAAATACTGATTTTCTTGATATTCCACCGGACAACAGAGGGAAGGTTGGACTGTTGTTGCTCCCGCTTTGTAACGCTCAATAACCGTTTCTTCAATATTGTAATTCATAGAATCAGGAATCAGAACTAAAAGGTAATAAACTAACAACTAATAACTGAGTATGGGCTGGAGTAACCATTGGTGTCAACTTAAGTCATAATGCCCTGAACTAAAGTTCGGGCTAAGAGCTAAAGTCATCTAAAGATGACTCAAGACTTGT
>NZ_LR734886.1:0-9459 GCF_900010725.2 Planktothrix serta PCC 8927
AACACCTGTTACGGGATACGTTTGATAATAATCATCTGAACTGTTATTATCCCAACTATTATCATCATAATAAGCATAATTTGTTGGGTTAACACCTGTTACGGGATACGTTTGATAATAATCATCTGAACCGCCATGATCATCGTTAGATTCATACAAACTCATAATTTTTTCTCCGGTTGCGTTTAAATCGAAAATCTTCGGGAGTCGAAAATACAGCCCTGATGTAGATACGTTTAATAAAACGTCCCTACATTTCAATTAAATTGGGGTTAAATATCAGCCCATTTCCGCAATAAATTTGCGTGACTTTTAGCAATTAAGTCAAATTCTATGGTTTTGCCATATTGTTTGAAAAGACTTCTACGAGCGGTATCTAAATCAAACAATATTTCTCGTTTAGATGGGTCACGAACTAAACTTTGAATCCAAGTAACAGCCGCCCAGCGAGTACCTTCAGTCACCGTTTCCACACGATGCAAGGTCGAAGACGGATAAACAATCGCCGAACCTGCATCTAACTTAAAACTCTGTTCTCCTAATGAAGTTTCAATCACTAATTCTCCCCCTTGATAGGTGTCAGGGTCAGAGAGAAATAAAGTTAATGAAACATCCGTTCGAGAGATAGATTCATCGCCCATAATGGCATTATCGAAATGGGAACCATAATACATTCCCAGATCATAACGACTGAAAATAATCGGGCGAATGGCTTTAGGACGTGCCGCTATTTGAAACAGTTCGTTCCGCTTTAAAGCTTCGAGAACAATACTTCTTAGGTCAGAAGTAATCTCACTATCGGTTTTGATTTGTTGATTATTTTTAACTGCTTTGACGTACCGACCAGCCGTTGTTTTCCCATCTATAAACTCAGCTTTTTGCAGTAGCGTCGAAGTTGTTTCTAGTTCTTCAGGTGTGAGAATATCAGCAATACAAAAAATCATCAGATGTTAGCCTTCTCCACCTTCTCCGCTTTCTCCGCTTTCTCCGCCTTCATCTTTTTTATCATCTTTATCATCTTTATCATCTTTATCGTCGGTTGGAGTAGAGGCTTGCAACATCTCAGAGGAGGTGAAAGTATCCCCAGAAGTCGAAATCTTGGATGCAATTTCTTGACTCAAATTATGAGGTGCAGAAGCATTGGCAACATCCGACAATCCTGCTGTTAGAATATAAGCACCCACTCCCATCCAAATCTTAGTACGAGTAGACAGACCGTTATTTTTATTGCTATTCATGGGTTAAATCCTTAGTCCTTGATTTGAAACTAAGCCCATTGTAGTCATGGGATAGTGACAAACTGGTGACGACAAAAAAATCAATTTTGGGTCGTTGGAGATACAGGAATATCCTAGGTTTTTTGAGTGTTAGGATTAGATTGAGGTTTAGGGACTTGTTGTAAATCAGGTAAAATAATTGAAGGATTTGTATTTTCGGATTCATTGTCCATTAAATGAGTAATGGGTTCTGTTAATTGATTTGGATTCATGAAAATAACTTTGGCATTGGCACTGCTACTTAATTGTTGATTGGCATCAACATATTGTTTCGTAATTAAAAACTTTAGGAACTCTGAACTATTGGTTTTCAGTCCCAAAGTGTCAGCTAAAACTTTAATAGATTGAGCTTGTCCTTGAGCTTCTAAAATTTCTGCCTGTTTTCGACTTTCAGCAACTCGCTTGCGTTCCATCGCATCCTGTATAGATTTAGGCGGCGTAATATTCTGAATATCAACCCGAATAATCTTAATCCCCCAGGTTTTTGTTCCCTGTGCTAATGCTCCTAATAATCCCGTATTCAGTTGTTTAATTTTAGCTAATAAATCTTCCAGATTCATTAACCCAATTTCTGCCCGAAGTGTGGTTAAAACCAAATTAGAAATCGCTTCTTTAGTTTTATCGGTTTCAACGTTATAATAAAAATTTTGTAAATCTTCTATTTTCCAAAAAACGACAGCATTAATTTTAAGGGTGATTTGATCTTTCGTAATCACTTCTTGGGGATCAATATCTAATAAACGTTCCCGGTTTGTATCATAATAAACAATTTTTTCGACCACAGGCACAATAAATTGCAGACCGGGCTTTAGGGTGCGTTTATATTTACCTAATTGTTCAACAATGGCTTGATCACTGGTACTAATCACTTTAACTGAGGAATTCAGTGTAAATCCAATGATTATGGGAAATAAAATACCCAGAAGATACTGAAACATGATTTTAAAAAATTAGAATTGATAATAGGGAATAGGGAATAGGGAACAGGGAACAGGGAACAGGGAATAGGGAACAGGGAACAGGGAACAGGGAACAGGGAATAGGGAATAGGGAATAGGGAATAGGGAATAGGGAACAGTCGGGAATTTAACGACTTTTACAGTTTTTTCCATATTAGCATTATTTTAAGCAAAGATATCTATAAATCCCCCCGATTTCAGGGGGATTTATTAAAGGTTAGGTTGAGGATTTAATCACACCGCAATGTCCGGCGATATCTCCAAGGGGTTCAAACCGTCCTCCTAAATATTTAGCCAAAAATTCTTCAGCAATGGCATAAAAATGCAACCGGTTTTCAGGACGGGCAAAACCGTGACCTTCATCGGTATATAAGACATATTCCACAGGTTTTCCCGCTTGTTTCATCGCCTCAAAAATCTGCTCACTTTCCGCCTGTTTAACACGGGGATCATTAGCTCCTTGACCAATTAATAAAGGTTTTTGAATCCGATCAACAAAAAATAAAGGCGATCGCGCTTTTAAAAAGTCCGCTTCCGTGTCTAAATTCCCCACCCGATGATAGAAATTCTTGCGAATGGGTTCCCAATAGGGCGGAATACTTTGCATCAATGTTATAATATTACTCGGCCCCACAATATCCACCCCACAGGCAAAAACTTCGGGAGTAAATGTTAACCCCACTAAGGTTGCATAACCCCCATAAGACCCGCCCATAATAGCGATTTTATCCGGCTGAGAAATGCCCTTTTCAACTAACCAATTCACCCCATCGATCAGATCATCGTGCATTTTTCCGGCCCATTCTCGGTTCCCTGCATTCACAAAAGCTTTCCCATAACCCGTAGATCCTCGGAAATTCACCTGTAAGACCGCATAACCCCGGTTGGCTAACCATTGGGCTTGGGAGTCATAACCCCAGGTATCACGCCCCCAGGGGCCACCATGCACTAACATCACCGTCGGGGCGGGAAGTTCAACACCAACGGGTTTAGTTAAATAACCATGAATAGTTAACCCATCTTTTGCAGTATAAGAAATGGGTTCCATTGAGGCTAAAGGTAAGCCTTCTAATTTGGGTTTATTACTGAATAAAAAGCTGTGGGTTTTTGTTGGGCGATCGTAAACATAATAATAAACCGGGCCGTCATCGGTGACAAAACTAATTAACCATTTTTCATCCGATAATGTCCGACTAATGCCAAATTCCCCCGGACGAATTTGTTTGATCGCCTCAATATCTGCCTGAATACTAGAGTCAAGAATCTGCCATTCTTCTTTATCTTTATAGAAAGAAACAGCCTCAATATTTCGGGTTGTAGGATGGGCTAATAATCCGCCAATATCATATTGAGGATCTTCGGCAATTACTGTTTCTTGACGAGTCGATAAATCTAAGGCAATTAATCGTTCGGCATTGGCATCATGGTTGCCTAGCATATACAAAATTTTGCCATCATTAGAAAAGAAAGCCGCCCCTCCTTCTTCATCCGGCCCCCAATGACGCAGAGTTTCCCAAGGATGTTCGGTTGTTTCTCGATATAATAAATCAAACCCTCCATCTTCGGTACTAGAACTCGCTGCCCGAATTTTAAACTCTGCATCGGCTGTCCAACCTAAAATATTACCGGGATTTTCCGTATGAAAATCAACAGCCCCATTCTTTAAATTCACCTGATAAACATCAAAAACTTGGGGATCTCTGAGGTTCATTCCCACTAAAATTTGATCAGGGAATTTGTGATCTAAATTAACGACTTGCGCCCGAACGCCTTGAAAAGGGGTTAAGTCGCGGACAATATTGGTTTGAACATCAACTAAATACAAATGCCAATTTTCATCCCCATCGGAGTCCTGAATATACATCAGTTGATCTGGGTTATATGTCCAGAAAAAAAATCGAATTCCCCGTTTTGGATCACGGGTTAAGGGATGAGTTTCTTCCTGTCCAACGGTTTTTAACCAAACCTGTAAAATATTGTTATCATCTGGGGCAATATAGGCCAAATATTTGCCCTCTGGTGACAAACTCGGACTCGTGCGTTCCGGGTTGCCAAACAGCAAATCACGAGGAATTAAAGGCGGAAGTTCAGTTGCAGTTGTCATACTTTATGTCTTCAAAACTTAACTTTCTCTATTGTGACATTTTCCCTTGATTTTGTTGAGAACAGGTTGACCGGGACTGGCAAATATTAAAGGACTTACGCACAGATAACGTAATTGTGTGATTGCGAAGGTCGTGAAGCAATTTCAAAGCCTTGTCACACCGTTATAATGCGTAAGTCCTGTACCAAATGAACTGGGATTAAAATTACCTTGTTATATCGAAGCCCATCTTCATATTGTTTACAGGCATTTATTTTGGCAGAGATGCTGTCGGAATTTTCACAACAGGCTTAGGCATTTCAATCATTGTTTGTCCGAAATTCAGGTTGCGTTCAGGAACTGCTGACATCTGGATATTTTCTTGTTTAAAACGTTCCTGAATCATCTGAATCACTTCTTCATGAACTCCCCAAAAATCATCTATTTTAGTCCAACCACTTACACCAATGGAAAAATAGTAATCTTCAACTGACCAGAGAAATTTGCCTGGTTTGGGATCTTCAAGAATTTTCGGGTGTGATTCAATAATTTCCACCAATAATTTTTGCACTTTTGCTAAGTCCTCTTTAAAGCTAATCCGCAACCAAATCGCTACTTTACGGATTTCCCCATCAGTCAGATTTTCTATCATCCCACCCCAAACACTATTATTGGGAATAACATACATCTGACCTCCGAAACCTTTAATTTTAGTGCTGGCTAAAGAGATAGAATCAACATAACCCCAAATACCACCAAGTTTGACTTCATCACCAATATCAAAGGGTTTGTTAAACATAATCATCAAACCACTGGCAAAGTTACCCAAATTGCTTTGTAGGGCAAAAGCCAAGATGAAACTTGCACCCCCAAGCAAGGCTAAAATTGGGCCCAGGCTGACTTCTAGTGCGGTCAGGGCTAACATTATACCGACAACAACACCACCACGTTTGACGACCATGACGGTAAAATGACGCAATAGCTCAGATGCACCCCCAATCCGTTTTAAAGAGCGATTTATGATAATTCCGAGAATCTGAGAAACAATGATAGAGGCAAGGACAATACCTACGAATTTACCGATGTTGGTTGCCCAGCGCAGGCCACCTTCTCCTGATTTCACCCAACTCATCAAGCGAACGCCCACACCCTGAGTGTCTTTCAAGTCAACTGAAACTACGCTGATGGCATCAATATATTGTAGATAAGGTTTAGGATCTCCTCCTTTGCGTTCTAATTCTGCAAGCACAACTTTGAATCTGTCAACTATGGCGGTTCGCTCTGATTGCAGTTCTGTAACGTTAGCTACGAGTTGATTCTTTAATTTCGCTTCTCCATCAGCATTTTTATCTAATTGTTCTGCGGCTTTTTCTAGTTTTTCTCCCTTGGTTTTAAGATTTTCATTATTGTCAATAGTATCAACTGGCCCAGCTATTTGGGTACTGCCATCACCTTCTATTTTGGTGTTGTCTAAAGCAATTGCAGCTTTATTCAAATCTTGGGAAGATTGTTCATTACTATCCGGGGTTTGAACCCCTTCTATTTGTTCTCTCAGTTGTTTGAGAGAAATCTGGGCTGCATCTAGTTTTTTAGTTGCTTCCTCAAATTCAGGTGAATCAGGAACAGATGCTTTTTGCTCGGTTTGGGCTTCTTCAAAAGCTTTAATTGCTGCATCTAATTCATCAATATTCCTGGTCGCATCATCGTAGGCTAATGAATTAGCCGTTAATTCTTCTCGCTGTTTCTTAGCTTTATCTAATGCTTCTTTAGCTTTATCTAATTCTCCCGTTCCTTTGGCATTGTCTATCGCCTCCTTTAAACTATCATCCTTTTGAACGTCCTTTTTAGCTTCTTGAGCCGCATCAATAGATTCCTGTCCTTTTTTCAGGTTTTCTTTGGCTTCTTCTACTTTTTTTGTGGCTTCTTGATATTCTGGAGAACCAGGAGTTGCCGTCTTGAGTTGTTCTTCTGCTGCTTTGAGGGCTTCCTGTGACTTGTTTAGGGAATCAGATGCTTCTTGTTGTTTGTTGATGCTTTGATTTTGCCGTTTAATAGCTATTTCCGCATTACTGATTTTTTGAACTTTATCTTTTAGCAAGATCAGCCAAGCTGCTGATTCATTTTGCAATTCTTCTAAACTTAATGGTCTAACTAATAATTCTAGTTCGTCCACAGGAATTGTAGGATCTTGAGTCGTAATTGCCAATTTGGGATCGGCACTAACAGCAGGTTGAACTTGCTCTGCTTGTACTTCTTCTGCTGCATTTTCTTGGGTTCTTGCTGGTGTTGCCCATAGCGCGAATACACAAACCAAACTGGCGAGAGTAATAGCACGAACTGGATAGCGCATGAATTTTTCCCTAATTCTTGACAAAAATCTATCTATTGATACTAGACTAATCTACAAACCTAGAATCTGTCTATCATATTTTGACCAAACCTGTACAATATTCTTTTTATCTGATTATCTGGGGCAATATGCAATATAGGCTAAATATTTGCCATCGGTGGATAAACTGGGGCTATAGCGCTACTTGAAGAGGCAACAGGCAACAGGCAACAGGCAACAGTAAGAAGTGAAAGGGTTTCAGGATTCAAAAATGTCCTAACCGTAATGCGTAGCGCTATAGTACGTTCGGGGTTGCCAAACGGTAGGTCACAACAAGGAATTTAAGACGGGAGTTCAGTCGCAGGTATTTCTACCGTTGTATTTGTCATACTCTATAGCAACCCTAAATAGGTTGTAATATTTTATCGTAGGGGTTTGGTCTCCAAACCCAGGCGCAAAGAGGGTTTGGTCTCCAAACCCCTACAGGTTTTTATCACAAATCATTTAGGATTGCTATATGTATTTAAAACTTAACTTTGAAAATCTTAGATTCCTTATGTCAGCACCCCGCTCTAAAGAGACGGGGCTTCATGCCTCTAACTTTGGATAGTTGACCAGCCTAAGTCTTAATTGACTACGTTATCGGCAAGTGTTAAAGACCCACCAATGGATGCGAAGCTAGTCCGTTGCTCTGGAACTTAAAAGTTAAACAGTTTTACGAGGGGTAAGACAGTGCTTTTGAGATAGTTACCGACCGATAACATTGGCGAAGCTAACATTACCCTAGTAATAGGAGTGGGAGAAATCCCAAAAAACCGGGAATCGGCAAATACAAAAATTTTTGTCGGTTCCCAATCCAATATTCACGGGGAATAAATTCCCCTGAGTCGTGTTTCCTCTCAGGTCTGAAGACGCTGAGTTTCCACACTCCCATGAGATTTATATGAGAGACGTTTCAGTATCCATCTGTCCGGTTCCCCCTGAACAACGTCCTGTTAATGAATATCAAGAATTGAAAGCATCTTGGTTTTTTAGCTGGGTGACACTCAACTGGCCCCAATATCTGAGAAAATTAGTTTGGGTGTGGTTGATTAGCTGGGTAATTTTTTGCCCTGTAGCCGCCGCTAGTTTTGCTCCTAGCAAATATCTAGGCCAATTAATTCTCAGCGCCGCCTCTGGAGCAAGTTTTATTTTAACCTTAGTCGTGATTCGGTTATCTTTAGGCTGGTACTATATTAGATCCCGTCTGTTGAGTTCTAAAATTTTTTATGAAGAATCAGGATGGTATGACGGCCAAACGTGGCTAAAAACCCCTGAACTTTTAGCCCAAGATCAACTGATTCTCGCCCACCAAGTTCAACCGATTCTAACTCGATTACGAAAAACTTATTACGGTTTAGTAGGATTGTTAGCAGGAGGCGGACTAATCTGGATCTTATTGTAAATACTCACCGAATCCAATTCAAATATAATCTTAAATATGACACGGGGAAAACGAACACAAGCCAAAGAACTAGAAGTTAGACTCCTGCGGGAAGGACTGGTTGAGTCTATCCATCGAGTTCAAGCAACCGTCTGTGATAATCGAGGACGAGTGTTATCTGTGGCCGGAAATTCCGATACAGCAACCTTTATCCGGTCTGCCTTAAAACCGTTTCAAGCTCTACCTGTGATCACCACAGGCACACTCGAACGATATGATTTAACCGATATTGATTTAGCGATTATTTGTAGTTCTCATCAAGGAAGCATCGAACAAGCGCGACAAGCGTTTAATATTCTCTGGCGAGCGGATGTTGACCCCGTACAACTCCAGTGTCCCATTCCTGAAGGCAAAAATAGCCGTCTGCAACATGGTTGTTCTGGGAAACACGCCGGAATGTTAGCCATTTGTCAACAATGCCATTGGCCGTTAGAAAGCTATTTGCAACGGAAACATCCCCTACAACAACTCATTATCGGTAAAGTCGGAGAATTATTAGGATTACCCCCCGATGAGTTCCTCAGCGCCAGGGATGACTGCGGCGCACCTACCTATTATCTGGAATTAAGCCAAATGGCGATTCTCTACGCTCAATTGGCGTCCGGGGATAACCTCGATAGAGAGCGCATTGTTCGCGCCATGACCCATCACCCGGAAATGGTCGCCGGAGTTGGACGTTTTGATACGGAATTAATGCGCTTAACGGAGGGGGAACTCGTGAGTAAATCTGGGGCGGAAGGGGTGCAATGTGTGGGACGCATTGGCGAAGGTATGGGATTAGCGATTAAAGTTATGGATGGGTCACATCGCGCTAAATATGCCACCGCTATTCATCTATTAAAACAAATGGGATGGATTACCCCCACCATCGCCGAAACCCTCGGTGAAAAGTTCCTTACCCTCAGCGACTTCAAACGTTTAGACGTCATTGGGGAGTTGTCGTTTCTTTAAAGAATGATCCCCCCTAACCCTTGTTAACAAGCCAGGGCTGTTTAGCATCTTTAATTTTAGAAAAAAATAAGCGATCGCTCTTGATTTTATCAGGTAGCGATCGCTATTTCTTTACTCTTTTCCCCCCGACTTTGAAACAGCCCTGGCTTAAAAAGGGGGACTTGAATCTCCTGTTTCCCCCTTGTTAAGATCAGAAAATTATTCTAATATGAAATCCTTTAATGTTTGCTACAAATACTTGATCGGGTGGGTAATAACTTTTTTCTATTCCCTCCTATTCCCTATTNTGTTATCATCCCAACTATTATCATCATAATAAGCATAATTTGTTGGGTTAACACCTGTTACGGGATACGTTTGATAATAATCATCTGAAC